>NZ_JAUBTK010000013.1:113686-119864 GCF_036702455.1 Microcoleus sp. D2_18a_D3 | reverse complement strand
TTCCGTCTCTACAAAGACGCAGTGGCATCACTGGGATACTATTCCTTTTTCCGTTGTTAAAACTCCGGGTTGCTAATCTGAGGGAATAGGAGCTGATTGCGTCTAATTTTCATCAATTCCGCCATAGGTGCATGGCAAAGCTCCCTCCCTACTCCCTCCGCTTCGCTGCGCCCACCATTGATCGTATAATCCCATTCAAAAGCTACTATGACGGCGTTGCGATCGCCTCGACAACCGTAAGGCGACCTATCTATTTCGGAATTCCCATAAGCTTGAGCTTGTGTCCTTGTAAAATCGCACAACTATCAGCAACTATAAGCTAAAGCTATTAAAAATATTAAATTTTTATTTTTATAATATAAAACTTTTGAGGCGGTCGTCACAAGGGTAACTTTTTTCAACAAGATTATAGCCTCCTGTTTTACAGTCCTTAAACATTGCTTCGATACCACTGCGACATTTAAACGCTGTTACAGCTTGTTTCAATTTGCCGATATTGCTGAGTCAATACCAGCCTTCATCTTCGCCACTATTTCGATATTTTCGTTGCCCATAACCAGCGACATCAAAACAGCCCAATCCTTGCTGCTGATTTTAACTCCTGTCACATAAAAGCTCGTACCTGCGACTAAACCACACTCACTCAACCGCTTAAATTCCTCTCCTTCTTCTTGAATATAGCGTCCCTGTTTTACTCTCAAAACACACCTTATGTTCTTTTCACACAGCCCACTTGCCAGCTTAACGCTCGCAAATTCAGGCGTTTCCTAAAAGGACCATTTTATATTTTTTTAGCAGACCAAGAATGGGGCAGATTAAGCTTTGTTGTTCTCGGATGTTGCTACAGCCACAGCGAAGGCAATATCTGCTACTACAACGGTAAAGCTCTCTTGTCCCCAATCAGGCTAATCATCAACATATTTTTATCTCGCCACTGCGTTCTATCAATGGCGACCTTCAACTCTTGTTTCTTTTTAAATTGAGTTCTCCAGATATTTAAGCAGATGAAACCAAAGCTTTTCTATCTTGAGGATAGGTAGCTTGAGAAACCGTTGAATAGAACGTCGTCGGCTCTCAAACATGATTGGGTATGGCATCTATTTCGCCAATAACTCAATACTCACTTGTTTATGGGTTGGGAGCAGAAAAACTAAAATAGTCACAGTCAAGTATTCGGTGTTTTTGAGCTGCTGTTGGAAACAAATTTGGTATGATTGAGGTAACATTTTTAACTGATGGGGCTTCTTAACAAGACTGACCCCATATTTTTTTACCAAAAATCGGTCCTAGCCCCGTCATCTGTATTGGTTGATATATTTTACCATAAGCTCAGGAGAGCTAGAAACGTTATATATTCCTGCGTCTCGGATTGATATAAAAAAAGAAAATTAATAGTGTAGGTTTTGTTTCTCAACCTAACCTACACTATTAATAATTTGTGTAAGGGGAATGTTTATTCCTAACTCTCATTCTTCACGAGACGGAAGTTACGGAAATACGGATAACTGTTGTTTTCCTGATTCCTTCTTCTTTCTTGCTTATTCCTTCTTCTTTCAACGTCCCCATTCCTAATTACTAATTCCCAAATGACTCGCTTAGCCACAACAATAGAAGCCATACTTTACTTAAAAGGTCAGCCAGTGTCGATCGCAGAAATTGCCGAGATTGCCAAGTGCGATCGAGCCGAAGCCGAAGACGCCATCATCGAACTCATGTCTGACTCGTCCCACCGCGACAGTGCATTAGAAGTCGTCGAAACCCCCACAGGATACAGCCTGCAACTCAGAGAAGAGTTTGCCAGTTTAATGCAAACTTTAATACCTCCCGAATTAGGTGTGGGAGCTTTGCGGACGCTGGCTGCGATCGCCCTCAAAGGCGGCATCGCTCAGCCAGATTTAGTTAACTTGCGAGGTTCCGGAGCTTACCAACAAGTGCAGGAACTGGTAGAAATGGGTTTCGTCCGCAAACGGCGGCCTGCTGAGGGGCGGTCGTATTGGTTACAAGTTACCGAGAAATTTCATCGGTACTTTCAAGTAGACCAACTGCCAAAACAATTGCAACTTGACTTTCAGGCAAATTTGTACCCAAGCAATGACGAGTAGTTTGAAGTAGAATGTAACCAGCCAGAAATTAAGAATCGCCAAATGGTTTTTCACCCTGACTTTGACACATCCAATGCCCAACAAACCGCAGTCAATCCACTGCTGAAGTACCTCCAACACCAATCCCCGGAGGTGCTAGCCCGCGTCGCCAAGTCCGTCAGCCCCGACATCAGAGAAATAATCTCTCATAACGTTCAAGGACTTGTCGGCGTTTTGCCTTCAGAAAATTTTAACGTCGAAATTACCACCGATCGCGAAAACTTAGCAGGTTTGCTAGCTTCAGCGATGATGACAGGCTATTTTTTGAGGCAAATGGAGCAGAGGATGCACCTCGAAGAAAATTTAGCAAGCACCAGCTCGATTCAACCCAACTCACCCAAAGACAAGTAAAAAAATCAACGGGTTGGGGAAGCCAGAAAGATGAAAGTTGTTCAGAAAAATCCATAATCCTGAATCATGGAGGCACAGGGAATTAAGAAACCGGGCTGTTAACCGGCTATCCCTAGCGCTACACCGAGGATTTTGGTGAAAAAACCCGGTTACTGCTTCCAGGACTATAAAGCATCAGATTCATCTTCCATCCTCCACCCTTGCAACTAATACCAATTTCAAAAAAGAATGCAACTGCAGATAAGCTCCAAATCCTTATGCAGTAAGTCATTCTTAATTCTTTAATCGAAAATCGAAAATCGAAAATCGAAAATGGTATTACCCACCGGCGGAGCTACCCGATAGGGGAAAAGCACCCGGACGTACTTTAATATTCTGAACTTGACCCAAACGGTTAATTTCCAGTTCGAGTTCTTTGCCCACAACCGTGTTTTCGACCCGTTCTTGCACGTCACCGGGAGTGTTAACCGCAATTCCGTCAACTTTTTGAATGACATCTCCGGGGCGCAAGTCGGCTTTTTGAGCGGGGGAATTTTCCACGACTCGCGCCACGGCTACGCCTTGATCGAGGGTAATTTTATTATTATCGAGCTGTTTGTTGAGTTCGGCCTTGGTGGCGGCAGTCAAGCTGACCATTTGAATGCCGAGATAGGGATGTTCGGCTTTACCTTTGGCGAATAGCTGATCGGAAACTCGTTTGGCGGTTTCGATCGGAATTGCAAATCCCAAGCCCTGAGCGTCGGCGCGAATGGCGGTATTGATGCCAATTACTTCGCCTTGGTCGTTGAGCAGCGGGCCGCCTGAATTGCCGGGGTTGATGGCGGCGTCGGTTTGGATGAAGCGGACTCGCTTGTCTGGGATGCCGACTTGGGAACTCGATCGACCCGTAGCGCTGATAATGCCCACAGTCACGGTATTGTCGAGACCTAAAGGATTGCCGATCGCGATCGCCCACTGTCCCGGTACAATATTGTCCGATCGACCCAAAGCCACCTGCGGCAGTTCCTTAGCATTAATCTTAACCACAGCGACATCCGTCAGCGGATCGACTCCCTGCACCTTACCCTCAAACTCGCGGCCGTCTTTGAGCGTCACCTTGACAGTATCCGTCCCGGAGACAACGTGAGCATTAGTAACGATGCGGCCGTCAGAAGTGAGAATAAAGCCGGAACCCGTACCTCTCTTGGTTCGTTCTTCCGGCTGCGGCAAATTTTCCCCAAAAAACCGACGAAACAACGGATTTTTGAAAGCTTCCGGCACTTGATTCGCCACCTTGCTTGAGGCGTCAATCCGCACTACAGCCGGGCCGACTTTTTCGGCTGCTTCAGCAATAAAATTGGGATTGCTGCGATCGACCGCCCGATTTTCCAGAACTGGAGGAGAGGGATAGGGGGGGATTTGCTGGCGCACTACTGGCAAAACCAATCCGGTTTCCAGATTGTTTGAGCCTTGCAGATAGCGATTTCCCAACCATCCCATACCTCCGCCGATTGACAGCAGAGTCACATAAAGGGTCGCTTGCTTAAAAGATAAACTCATTTAATAACTCCCGCTAAATACCTCATCCCCGCAGACAGGTTCCTAATCAAGCATTTTTGTCTTGGCGACGGGAAGGAAGCGGGGCGGGGCGTACCGCTTCCTCAAGAACATAGCTGTTAACAGGCAGGCGCCGATGGTCATCACAGGCAATTTTGCCGGATTTGCCAAGAGCGACTCAAACTAATAATTCTCATCCTAACTTGGCTTAGCCTGGGATTTACAGTCTGGGGGGTGGCTAGAGCTTTCAAATATGCAGTTTCACAGGATTTTAAAATTGTCAACTGTCCGAAATGAATAGTTTTTTATGTACATAATGACTTTTAAACGCTTATTTCCGCTGATTTTTGCATTAATTGGGTCGATCGCACCCGTTGAGAAAACGGCGGCAAATACCGAGATCCCACCTGCAAATCTTCCTTCAGGTATACCTGTAGAAAACCCTGACCCCGCCCGCGATTGCCCGATCCCGGCTATGTCTCGGTTGCGCCGCCATACTGTGGCCCAGGGCGAAACAATAGAAAGCATCGCGCGGCAGTACAATGTGATTCCTGCAGCGCTGATCGGGATAAATCCGATGTTGCGGGGCGGTGGAGTATCTGCTGGAAGTGCGATCGTCATTCCTCCCTACAGTGGCATTGAGGTAGAAGTGCCTGCGGGCTGGAATTGGCAAAAACTGGCAGAAGCTTACAAAGTGCCCGCAGATTTGCTATTTGAGGCGAATGGGTGCAGGCCTTTGGGGAAAACGGTGTTTGTGCCAGCGGTGAATAGGTCGATCGGGCCTTCTATCAATCCCGATGCAACGCCATCGGTGCAAGGATTTCCGCTGCCCGCCCCAGCAGTGGAAGCTTTGCGTTACGGGCGGCAATTGCATCCGGCGCGGCGCGAATTTTTTTTCCACAGCGGCGTAGATTTTTTGGCGTCGGAGGGTACGCAGGTTTTGGCGACGGGCGAAGGAACTGTCGCTTTTGCCGGGCCACAGGGGGATTACGGGAATTTAGTGGTGGTGAACCATGAAGCGGGGAAGCAAACGCGCTACGCTCATTTGAAAGATATTGCGGTAAAAGTCGGTCAAAAAGTGCAGTCTGGAGAAGTTTTGGGAACTGTGGGGACGACGGGAAAACGGGACATTCCGCCATCTCATTTGCATTTTGAAGTTCGGTACAATTCCGGTTTGGGTTGGGTTGCTGAAGACCCGCTGCTTTATTTGCAAGCGACTATTAAAAAATAGGATTGTTAGTGTGCTGGGGGGTGACAACCCGCCCCAAATCCAGACGGGGTAAGGATTGAGCTGTGTTGTGGTAAAAAAAGATAGGCAGCAGAATTATTACACGATTGCCTATTCCAAAAAATATTTTACCAACATTTTACCAGACTAACTTACAAAAATAACTGACGCAAAACCCGTTTATTTTACTCACAATCTTTTTGAACCTGATAGAATCCGAGAAACAAGTAACGATCGCACTAATCGGGTTTCCATTAATCACTTATTGGTGAACAACTTATTGCCCGATCGCACATTTCTCTCAAATTCGATCGCCCCATCCACAAAAAACCCGATCGCCCATCCACAAAAACTGATCGCCCATCCACAAAAACTGATCGCCCATCCACAAAAACTGATCGCCCATCCACAAAAACTGATCGCCCATCCACAAAAACCTGATCGCCCCCATCCACAAAAACTGATCGCCCATCCACAAAAACCTGATCGCCCCCATCCACAAAAAACCCGATCACCCCGGCCCCAGAAACCGGGTTTTTTCCGAAATACTTCCCTACAACCCACAGATGTGGACAAAACCTCGATGTCAACTGTCAACTGTCAACTGTCAACTGTCAACTGTTTAACTCCCTCCGATCGCAGGAAATGCACCCGGCCGAACACATCGCCCGCTACAACTGTCACCCCATCAGGTGCGATCGCACAGCAAATAAACCCATGTTCTCCGCTGAAACTAGCAATTTCTTTGCCACTAAGCAGATCCCAGATTTTCAGGGTTTTATCGTCTGAAGCGGAAATCGCTGTTTTTCCGTCGCGTGCGATCGCCACTGCATTTACCGAGTTAATATGACCCGTGAGGGTTAATAGTTCGGTGCCTGTCTCGGTGTCCCAGATTTTCAGGGTTTTATCGTCTGAAGCGGAA
>NZ_JAUBTK010000013.1:112350-113586 GCF_036702455.1 Microcoleus sp. D2_18a_D3 | reverse complement strand
CCCAGATTTTCAGGGTTTTATCGTCTGAAGCGGAAATCGCTGTTTTTCCGTCGCGTGCGATCGCCACTGCATTTACCAAGTTAGTATGACCCATGAGGGTTAATAGTTCGGTGCCTGTCTCGGTGTCCCAGATTTTCAGGGTTTTATCCCTTGAAGCGGAAATCGCTGTTTTTCCGTCTGGTGCGATCGCCACTGCATTTACCGAGTTAGTATGACCAGTTAGGGTTAATAGTTCGGTGCCTGTCTCGGTGTCCCAGATTTTCAGGGTGTCATCCCTTGAAGCGGAAATCGCGGTTTTTCCGTCTGGTGCGATCGCCACTGCTAGTACCGCCCTAGTATGGCCCGTGAGGGTTAATAGTTCGGTGCCTGTCTCGGTGTCCCAGATTTTCAAGGTTTTATCATGTGAAGCGGAAATCGCGGTTTTTCCGTCTGGTGCGATCGCCACTGCTAGTACCCAGCTAGTATGACCCGTGAGGGTTAATAGTTCGGTGCCTGTCTCGGTGTCCCAGATTTTCAGGGTTTCATCCTCTGAAGCGGAAATCGCGGTTTTTCCGTCTGGTGCGATCGCCACTGCTGTTACCCAGTCAGTATGACTCGTGAGGGCTAATAGTTCGGTTCCTGTCTCTGTGTCCCAGATTTTCAGGGTTTTATCCTCGGAAGCGGAAATCGCGGTTTTTCCGTCTGGTGCGATCGCCACTGCATATACCCAGTCAGTATGACCCGTGAGGGTTAATAGTTCGGTGCCTGTCTCGGTGTCCCAGATTTTCAGGGTGTCATCCCTTGAAGCGGAAATCGCTGTTTTTCCGTCTGGTGCGATCGCCACTGCTGTTACCCAGTCAGTATGACCCGTGAGGGTTAATAGTTCGGTGCCTGTCTCGGTGTCCCAGATTTTCAGGGTTTTATCGTCTGAAGCGGAAATCGCGGTTTTTCCGTCTGGTGCGATCGCCACTCCTGTTACCCAGTCAGTATGACCAGTGAGAGTTTTCAGTTCCCGGCCTGTCTCGGTGTCCCAGATTTTCAGGGTGTCATCCCTTGAAGCGGAAATCGCGGTTTTTCCGTCTGGTGCGATCGCCACTCCTGTTACATAGTTAGTATGACCCGTGAGGGTTAATATTTCGGTGCCTGTCTCGGTGTCCCAGATTTTCAGGGTTTTATCCCATGAAGCGGAAATCGCGGTTTTTCCGTCTGGTGCGATCGCCACTCCTGTTACATAGTTAGTATGACCCGTGAGGGTTA
>NZ_JAUBTK010000013.1:104115-112250 GCF_036702455.1 Microcoleus sp. D2_18a_D3 | reverse complement strand
ATATTTCAGTGCCTGTCTCGGTGTCCCAGATTTTCAGGGTTTTATCCCTTGAAGCAGAAATCGCTGTTTTTCCGTCTGGTGCGATCGCCACTCCTGTTACATAGTTAGTATGACCAGCAAGTGTCCGCAGCGCCCCTTCATTTGCCCGCTCTAAATTAGCCCTCAAAGGCCGCAGCCAAAGACTATTTTTCGACTGCCTCGCCTGTTCCAGCACCCCCTGAATTTCAGGCATTTCAAAATCTAGCAACCTCCCCAACAAATGCCCTGCCAATTGCGTTTTATCCTCCTCCAAAATATGCGCCGACTTGCGAATTGCCCCTTGAATCAACTTCAGCGTTTCCGCTTGCCCCTCCGACAACAACACATCAGAAACTCTCGCCAAATCGTAATCCTCAATTAACGCTTGAACCCCCACCGCCTCCAACTTCGCCTCAATAAAATCAAAATCCGTTAACAACTGATGCAGCCGTTCCCCTTGAACACTCTCAACCAAATGCCCCGGCAGAGTTTCCAAAGCATAAAGCCGCTTTTTCGGCGACAGTTTCTTCAACCGTTCTTTAAACTTACCCATCGCCGTACAAATCCCCCCACAAATTATCAGAAATCGCCGTTTCAATATCCCCCAGCGACACCCCAGCTTTCTGCACTACATCCTTACGGTGCAGAAATCTTTGGAAACTCGCGTGATAAATACTGTAATCGGGAGGACTATCACCGCTACGGCGCAGAAACTGTTCCCAATCATCGAGAACTTCCTGCACATCCAAAGCATCTTCCTCAGCAAAATCCGCCAAAATATCGCAGGAAACCGGCTTGCGAGTTTTCGTCAACAAATAAATCACCTTCAACTTCCGGCGGCGCAATTCCCTATCTCTAACCGCCATTTCCATCCGCGCCCAATGCTTCTCATAATATCCTTCCAACTCCCTCGGCAAATCTTGCAAATTCACATCGCTGTACTTGCCGCTATCGATATCATTCAGCACATAGCGCAGGTACATAAAATTATTCTGGCTTTTTTCCGCCACCGCCGCCACAAACTGTTCGCGCTGCAAATTTTGACGGTTAATCCAATTCTGAATTGACGCGCTGTTACTGGTGCGTTTGTCAATATAAACCTTGACATCCGCCAAACTTTCTGCACTGTACTGCATCAAATCAAAAGGCTGATAAATTGGTAAAGGCAGAGATTCCGGTCGTTTCGAGACAATAAAATAAACATTATCCGGCAAAGCATCAGGCAAATAGAGGACATTGCTGCCGCGCCCCTGATCGCTCAGATCCACTTCATCGAGGGCATCCACAACAAAAACTAACTTTTTTCCGCCTAATTTAGGACTGACTTCCCCCAACAATCGACTGAGAAAATTGCCATCTGTAGTTGCATTTTCTGGCAATTTTGGGTAATCCAGTTTAAAGGCTTGAATTAACTGAGTGCAGGCATTTTCCAGAAATTGCTTTGCCTTAACCGTGCCTTGAGATTGCGAGTTAAAATGGACAACACAGCGCCGCTTCATCAGCAGCACTAACTTCGCCATAATTGAAGTTTTCCCGACACCCGGATCTGCTTCTAAAACAAAATATCCTTTCGGCTTTTTCTGCAAGAATTCGATAATTGCTTCAAACACAAATTGGCGGCCGGTAAAGTCTTGAGTCCGGTCTTGAATAATCGTTTCGCACTCGTAGGGAAGCGGCAATTGAGGCGCGGAAGTATCAACAAATCGTTCCAGTGATGTTTTAATTTGCGCCAAATCGTCCCGAATGCCCATTTCGATCGCTGACAATTTCACCATCACTTGACAAATCTGCTGGCCAGTCGCCACGGCCTCCAATTTGTGCAGAATTTCCCCATTTTGCAGCCCCAAATCTCTCAGTTCCGCCAAAGCAATTTGGTGCAGATTCAACAGCATCGCCGCAAACTTTTCTCCTCCCTTCGCCGCATCCAGTTTCAGCACTTCGCGGTACGCTTTCGGGAAAGTTGCGTACAGCTTGTCCGCCACAAATTCCACAATTTCTGCATCGAAGGATTTGCCCTCGCGTCGGGCGAATTCCCCCAGGAAAGTTGCCCAATCTGCAGTTGTCAATCCGGTAACTCGATCGAACTCCTCGGCATCCGCAGAAAAAATCTTGGTTAACTGGTCTTCCGAAATATTTAAACCCCTTGACAAATCGGCGGTATTAGTGTTAATATCCAGCCAGTATTCAGGAGTTTTCTCGGCTAATTGACCGAGTGCTGTTTCTGGATAAGGCAATTTTTTGGTTTCGGCGATCGCAATTAAGCGATCGGACTTCGCAACCTCTCTCAAAATATAGCCGATCGCCTCACCTGCGGCCTTAATCAAATCGTGATTATCGAGAATCCTCGGATTTTTGCTCAACCGTTCCGTCATCCGATTTCCGAGGTCATTAGCCGCAATATTCCCCGCTATACCAGTAGCAATCGCGGCTAAAATCGAAACTCCCCCAACTGCGATCGGGCCGCCGATAATACCCGCTGCTGCTTGAGTTGCCGGATTGGCGATCGCATTTGAAATAACTTGTCCAATAGCCATCACCGCACTGCATCCAATTACCCTAGTTTTAAAATTACCTAAGTCCATTAGCGGCATAAAATAAATATTCCTCTTTTAAATAGTTGGTAGTAATTCTATCTTGCCGGCTGCCGTTTAGTCCGTCACTGCGAAATTTTCAACTGGATTTAGAGATTGTCGATCGCGACTAACCCTACGATATAAAGTAAAATATAATTAATTATCTCGAAGTTCTTTTTCTTGCAAAAGTTGGGTAGCCCAAACCCGATCTTCTTCCGATAGAGACGGTACGGGTTCTTGATTATAGTCGATCCGATAATCATAGCCAGCGCGATCGTAAATACCTGCAAATATTTCTGGTAAATTAACAATAGGTTCTACATCTTCCTCGCGCAAGGGAAGCGGAAATATAGGTAGAGAATCGCGGAGATTAAAAGCATAAAGTTCGGCAAACGGACGGCGATTACTGGGACTGACTAAAATCCGATAATCGCTTTGAATAGAATTATTAAGAATGGGCATAGATTCCCATTTTCGTAGTAAATCGATTTCGACTAAATTGGTTAAACTACCTAAAATACTCTGACGTTTTTTGAGATAAGTAATTCTTCCTTCTCCACTACGTTTGTTGACAGGAGAAAGAATTTCAATTGCGGTGACAACTTGTTTGGTTGCCATTTCTCGCACTTCCAGGTAAGTCTGTTTAATTTTTTCAGGAGCAGGCACTTTAACCGTAGTCGGAAGTGTTATACTTACAGTAGCAACTGAACCTGTAGGAATATTCGGGTTATTAGATTGACGCTTAATCGCGACATCGGGGATACCTACTAAAATGGACTCCTCGTTACTTTCATTTAAATCGGTAATTTCATAGATGCGTTTGTCAATTGCCACCTCATATTTAGGGCGAATTTGAGGCATGATGGTATCAGCGATCGCGATAATCAATCTATTGTGAGTTTCCTGCCAGA
The DNA here is from genome assembly GCF_036702455.1 of Microcoleus sp. D2_18a_D3. Lineage (NCBI taxonomy): Bacteria > Bacillati > Cyanobacteriota > Cyanophyceae > Oscillatoriales > Microcoleaceae > Microcoleus > Microcoleus sp. D2_18a_D3. Next base: position 108,748 of record NZ_JAUBTK010000013.1, on the reverse strand, counting down.
AATCGGGGTGTTCTAAGTAGGGGTCCATTCCAGGAAAAGGTGAAGGCATAGGACTGTTTTCCGATGTATTGACTTTCAAATCATTTTAGCATTTTTAATTTTGTAGGGTGCGTCGATGCAAGATTTTCGAGTGTCCCTACAAGAGTGACGCACCCTACGGTATCTACAACAATGTCGTAAATATCAACTACAAAACAGCAGCAACACTTGCCATCAACAACCCTTGAAACAATTTAACCCCATCAGTTTCGCCCAACATCGGATCGGAAGCCCTCTCAGGATGCGGCATCATTCCTAATACATTGCCTTGGCGGTTGCAAATACCGGCAATATTATTTAACGAACCGTTGGGATTGCCAGCATCGTTAATTTTGCCCGCCGGAGTACAGTAGCGAAACAGCACTTGCTTGTGCTCTTCTAACTCGGCTAATGTATCCGCATCAGCATAATAGTTTCCTTCGCCGTGGGCGATCGGCAAATCGATGATTTCACCCGTAGTATAAGCGGCAGTCCAACGAGTATTACCGCGCTCGACTTTCAAAGAAGCGCGATCGCAAATAAAATTCAATCCCGCATTCCGCACCAGAGCACCGGGCAGCAAACCAGCTTCAGTCAACACCTGAAAACCGTTGCAGATGCCTAATACAAGCTTTCCTTTTTTCGCGTGTTCCGCAGTAGCCCGCATCGCCGGAGAAAAACGGGCGATCGCGCCGCACCGCAAATAATCTCCGTAACTGAAACCACCGGGAATTACAATGATGTCAATATCCGAAATATCGGTATCTTCGTGCCAAATCATCCGCGTCGGTTGGTGGAGTAACCCTTGAGTCACCCACACCACATCGCGATCGCAATTTGAACCAGGAAAAACAATAACTCCAAATTTCATAAGCTGAAGGAAGAAGGAAGTTCGGCAACAGATTTTGTAACGGATGTAACGGATGGAAGGAAGAAGCAAGAAGTGTCAACTTAAGACTAAAATCTTATGTTTCTCTCGCTTGTATCTAAGTCTAGATCCCCCTACATCCCCCTTAAGAAGGGGAGTAGGGGTTGACTTTGAATGCTGTTGTCCCCGCTTTTTAACAAAGACTTTGAAAACCCTCTTGTCCCCCCCTTATTAAGGGGGGTTAGGGGGGATCTCCGAGTTTAAAAACACCCTAGGGACGATCGCATTTATGCGGCCGCTGTCTCCACAGCAACAGGAATTTCAGTCAAATCAAAGCGATAATTTTCAATCACTGGATTGGCCAAAAGTTGGTCGCAAACGCGATCGAGTTGTTCGCGGGCCTCCGACTCACCAGCAGCAGTCAGCGTCAATTCAACGTATTTCCCAATACGCACGCGCTCAACATTGTCGTATCCCATGTGTTGCAAACCAGACTGTACGGCTGTGCCGGCGGGATCTAAAACAGAAGGGCGGAGGGTAACATAGATTTGGGCAAGATATTTCTGAGTCACGGGAATGTTGCGGTAGGTGATGTGAAAGTTAGCCCCATTGTATTCTACAACCGAGCAGCGCGCCGATCGCCATTTGGTTCGCCCAAGTAAGATAGCCTAGAAATAGGGACAGATTTGACTCTAGCAGATTACACAAAAAATTATGAGAACCAACCGCACCCGCAGTCAGGAGCGTATTTTACACTTGCTCAAGCACTTGAATCGATCGCTCTCAGCGCAAGATATCTACTTAGAACTGCGTAACAGCGACCAAAGCATGGGCTTAGCAACCGTTTACCGTTCCCTCGACGGTTTAAAGCGAGAGGGGTTCGTTCACGTCAGAACGCTTGCTAGTGGCGAATCTCTCTACGGTGCCGCCCACCAAGATCAACATCACTTAACTTGTCTGGAATGTGGCGCGTCAATTACGATCGACGAATGTCCCGTCCACCACTTAGAAAGCCAACTACAACAATCTCATTCTTTCAAAATTTATTATCACACTTTGGAGTTTTTCGGATTGTGCGATCGATGTACTTTGGCTCAAGAATCTTAGAGAAGTTATTAGTCATGAGTGATATCAATTCCGGTGGCACTCATCATAAATGTTGACTGTTGACTGTTGACTGTTGACTGTTGACGGGCGGGTCGAAAAACTGAATGGTTGAGTGTTAACGGTTGACTCGATTTTATGATTCCGATGCAACCGCCAACGATATAGCAATCCTCGGATTATTTGTGAATTTTTTACTTTCTCCCCGCGGGTTCGGGGAGGGTTGGGGTAGGGTGCTTTCATTGAGATGATCCCGGTGTTGTTTGTGTAGCAACATATCTCAACCTGTCGTTTTATTAACTCGCTCAAGGATGCAAAAACTCTAAATGATCTCCGGGAATCGATCGCAATTTTGCAGCCGAGCCTTGCAGTTTCAATCGGCCGCGTTCTAACATGATAATCCAATCGGCGCGATCGATCACTCGCGGCCTGTGACTGATAAAAATCGTCGTTTTCCCGTGCCGGTACATCAACAAATTTTCTAAGACTTCCGCTTCACTTGCGGGGTCAAGCCCTGCGGTAGATTCGTCTAAAATCAATACGGGCGGGTTGTTGAGAATGGCGCGGGCGAGCGCCAATCTTTGTCTTTGTCCGCCAGAAATATTCGCTCCAAACTCCCCTAAAACTGTTTGATATTTATCAGGCAATTGGCTGATAAATTCATCCGCCCCCGCAATTTGGCAGACTTTAACAATCTGTTCAAAGCTGATATCTGGACTGCCCAAACGAAAATTTTCCAGAATCGAACGGCTCCAAAAATGCGCTTCTTGAGGAACCAATACTACCTGCTGTCTGAGACTGTCGAGAGACAAATCCTGCAAGTTGTAGCCGCCAATTCTAATATTACCAGATTGCAGCGGGTACAGACCAGAAATTACTTTTGCTAGCGTACTTTTTCCGCAGCCGGAATTGCCGATTAAAGCAATTGCTTGACCGCCTGGAAATGTGACAGAAAAATTTTCCAGCAAGTCAAGTCGGCCGGGGTAGTGAAAACTAACACCCTTGCAAACAATACCGTCGCGGTCTTGAATAGTTACAAAAGGTTTATTCGTATCGTCTTTAGTTTCCGGTTCAGCATCGATGACTTCCGACAGCCGTTGAGTAGCTGTCTGCACGCGAGTCATATCATCAGTAAATCCTACTAGCGAATTCACCCAAGTAGTAACGTTTTGATTCATGCTAATAAACGCTAGCAACTGACCGATACTCAATACCTTGTCAATCACCAAACCGCTACCAAGCCACAGCAGAGTAATGCTGCCAGCAGAGGCAACAAAACCAGAAAATATATTGTTTAGAATGCCAATTTGTGTAGTGCGGAAAGTGAGCTTTGCTAAGCGACCGAAGCGGGTTTGAAATTCTTCCCAAAGTTGCTGACCGCTGGTAGTAGTTTTGACAGTCAGCGCGCCTTTAAAAGTTTCTACTAAAACGCCTTGAGTTTCTGCTTCCAGCACAAATAAACTGCGCGTTTTTTGCTGCAATACGGGCAGAAAGACCACTGTAGAGGCAGTCATTAACAGAGCTATAGCTGTAGATGCTAAAGTCAGTTCCTTGCTGTAAAATAACATAAAAATAAAAGAAACTACAGCGATAAAAAATTGACTAGGCAAGCTGATAGCGGCTTGAGAAACTAATTTATTTATTTCTTGGATATCTTGTAATCTACTGACGATTTCGCCACTGCGTCTGGTTTCGTAAAAGCTTAAAGGCAATCGCAGGAATTTGCGCGCAAATTCCATCACCAATCCCAATTCTAAACGCTGGGAAAACTGAGCAATTAAGTTCGACTCTACCAATCCTAAACTGCTGCTAAAAAGGTTCATAACTATAACTGCGATCGCCACACTCGCCAGGAGTTGTCTGTCGCCCCGCACCAGGATGTCGTCAGTGAGCAGTTGAACGAGAAAAGGCGAAGAAATCGACAGCAAACCCAACACCACATTCAGCAAAAATGCTTCCATTAAAATCGGGCGATAAATCCCAATCCGGCGCATCCATTTTTGTAAGGAATTGGCGGGCGGTTGACCCTCTGCGGCCGCAAAAAACCGCTCAGCATCGGGTTCTACTAGCAAGCACAGCCAATCTGTCCAACCTGCTGCTAATTCTTCTTTGGAAACATAGCGCATACCGACAGCGGGATCGCCGATCGCATATTTGTCGCCCTGCTTTCCGTACAAAACAACCCAGTGATAACCGCTCCAGTGAATAATTGCCGGTAAAGGCGCTTCCTCAATTTGGTCTAAAATAGCAGCCGCGGCTCGCACGGATCGAGCATTAAAGCCGATCGCCTCAGCTCCTTGTTTCAAGCCCAGCAGAGTCGTCCCTTTTTGGCCGGTGCCCGCACATTCTCGCAAGCGGCTAATAGTAAAATTTTGTCCGTAAAATTTCGCGATCGAAGCCAAACAAGCCGCCCCGCAATCTTCTTCGCTCTGCTGGAGAACAACCTGATATTTCTTAAACCTGTTAACTTGTCCGAATAATGGCATTTTGCCGATCAAAGGGATGTTCTTTAACATTTTGCAAAATGAATAATGGTAGAGCATAAATAAGATTACTCATCACCAACTACCCAATCAGCAAAAAGCACCCATAAAGTTATGGGTGCTTTCTCGATTCCACAGTTATATATCTGAATTGACTAGC
>NZ_JAUBTK010000013.1:0-104015 GCF_036702455.1 Microcoleus sp. D2_18a_D3 | reverse complement strand
CTGGTAGTGCTGTGCGGCTTCCGGAATATTACCGATAAAATTTGAAAGTTTACTCGATAGCACAACTTGACTCAGCTCTCTAAACCACTAGAGTTTTGTAAGGGCGATCGCGGCGAGGATCGTACAGATAAAGCTGGCTAGGCTGCGGCAGGAAAAACAGCATATTCAGGCCATAGCTGCTGCTGTTCTCCGTCTCGCTGTTGCTTTTAGCACCGCTAACATCGCTGGTAATACTGCCACCGTTGACAGTAGCAGATTCTCCATCGGTTAGTTCGATGAAGAGTGAACCTTGTTGATTTTCTGACATAAATAACTCCTATTAATACCTATGTACTTACTTACTATCTACGCATACAGGAAAAACCCGGTAACAGTGCCAAAACTCATGGCGGAAACGCCGTATTTTCATGAGACTGGCCCGCTGGCTTCACTCCTCTTGATATTTGGCGAAGTTTGTGGGTGGGAACGGCAAAGCTGTGCGGATTTTTACCTTTACCCTGTGAATTTTGATTTAGACTTCTAAACCTATGCTTGGTTTCCGGAAAGGTGAGAGTAAAAGTGACAAAAGAAATCAGCGATTGAGCTCTCCCTCTCCCCCAACTCAAAACTCAAAACTCCAAACTATTCCCCTCTCCCCCTTGCCGCCATGTCTCTCACTCCCGAAGCCACACCCACTGAAACCTTTGATAACGACCAGTTTTTGCCCCCTGTCAGCCGCTGGACGACTTTGGGGGGCATTTTGATGGTGGCGACCTTTGGCGGGGCGATCGCCCTCGCTAGCGTCACCAAATACAGCGCTACAGTCAAAGCAGACGCGATCGTCCGTCCAGCAGGAGAAGTGCGCGTCGTGCAAGCAGCAACCGAAGGAACCGTCGAAAGCATTGCTGTCAGCGAAAATCAGACAATAAAAGAAGGAGATGCGATCGCCGTTGTAAATGCTTCGCGTTTGGACGATCAAAAAAAGCAGTTACAAGAAATAATTAATCAGTCTCAAACAGCAGCACAGCAAATCAACCAGCAACTGCGCGACTTAGAAAATCAAATTTTGGCCAGCGCCCAATTTAAAAGCATCCAAAGTGAAAGTTCGGCTCAACAGGAATTAATCGAAGCCGCTTTAGTAAAATTCGCCACATCGCTGCCAGATGTCGCCGAAAGACTGGGCAGAAGTCGGCGGGTTTTGCTCGTTAAGCGATCGTCCCTTCAACAACAATTGATTCAAGCTAAAAAAGAACTAAATCAAATTGACTTAAAACTCGAAAATAGCGTGATCCGCGCGCCCGCTGATGGTACAATTCTCAGATTGGAAGTACGAAATACCGGTCAAAGCGTACAAGCCGGCAGCGCGATCGCCCAAATCGTCCCCAGCGACGTACCCCTGGTAGTCAAAGCCAAGGTGACATCCCAAGACATCGCCCGCATCCAAATCGGCCAACCCGTACAGATCAGGATTTCAGCTTTGCCTTTCCCCGATTACGGCACATTAAAAGGAACTGTCAGCGAAATCGCCCCAGATGCGATCGCCACTCAAAATCCCACTAATAATTTAGGTACAGCTTATTACGAAGTGGCAATTAAGCCCGAACAAACTTATTTAACAAAGCTCAAATCCGCCAACGGCCAATTCTTCGGAAACTCCCAGGCTAATGTCCCCCGCCAGTATTCCATTCAATCGGGAATGGAAGGCAGAGCCGATATTATTACCGGCGAAGAAACAGTTCTGACATTTGTTTTGCGGAAAGCAAGGTTGCTGACAGATTGGTAATTAGTCAGTTGTCAGTTGTCAGTTGTTAGTTGTTAGTTGTCAGTTGTCAGTTGTTAGTTGTCAGTTGTTAGTTGTCAGTTGTCAGTTGTCAGTTGTCAGCAGTCAGCAGTCAGCAGTCAGCAGTCAACAGTCAACAGTCAGCAGTTAACAGTCAACAGTCAACAGTCAACAGTCAACAGTCAACCGCCAGAAAATTAGAGGCTCTGAAATTGAAATAACGTGTCAATATAGAAATGTGAGTTCAATTCTATTCTTTCCTCATGGGCAAACAGCGCGTTCTTTCGGGAGTTCAGCCAACCGGCAATCTTCACCTCGGCAATTATCTCGGTGCCATTCGCAACTGGGTAGAAAATCAAAGTCAGTACGAAAATTACTTCTGCGTAGTCGATTTGCACGCAATTACCGCACCGCACAATCCAGCAACTCTAGCCTCCGACACTTACACGATCGCCGCACTCTATTTAGCTTGCGGCATCGATTTAGAATATTCTACTATTTTCGTGCAATCCCACGTCTCGGCGCACACAGAACTAGCATGGCTGCTCAACTGTATTACGCCGATTAACTGGCTCGAAGATATGATTCAGTTTAAAGAAAAAGCAGTTAAACAAGGCGAAAATGTCAACGCCGGTTTGCTAAATTATCCCGTGTTAATGGCAGCCGATATTTTGCTTTACGATGCCGACAAAGTGCCAGTGGGAGAAGACCAAAAACAGCATTTGGAACTCACCCGCGATATTGTCATCAGATTAAATCACCAATTCGGCACACCCGAAAAGCCAGTATTGAAACTTCCCGAACCCTTAATTCGGACTGACGGTGCGAGGGTGATGAGTTTGACTGATGGCACGCGCAAAATGTCGAAATCTGACCCTTCCGAACAAAGTCGAATTAATTTATTGGATTCGCCAGATACGATCGCCAAAAAAATCAAGCGCTGCAAAACAGATGCCGTGCGGGGTTTGACTTTTGACGACCCCGATCGCCCCGAAGCTAGAAATTTGCTGACACTTTATCTCCTGCTTTCCGGCAAATCTAAGGAAGAAGTAGCAGCGGAGTGTGAAAACATGGGTTGGGGAGATTTTAAACCCTTGCTGACAGAGACGACAATTAATGCCCTCAAACCAATTCAGGATAAATACAAGGAAATAATGGACGATCGGGGATATTTGGAGTCTGTACTACGTCGCGGAAGAGAACAAGCAGAAGCTATTGCTAATCAAACTCTAACTAAGGTTAAAACAGCTTTCGGTTATTCTCTGCCTAATTAGTCTTCCTTCTTCCTTCTTTTTACTCTGAACAAATCATGCAAAGCGTAGCCGAAGGGAAGTAAGTCGAAGGGTTTTGTTCCTTCATCCTCAGAAGGAACCCTCGATAATTAATCCGTGTATCCGTGTCAAAATCAGTGTCGTGCCTTCTTCCTTGAAATAACTATGAACCGTTTTCGCACAGCCTGCACCACCCCCGGAGAATTTATAATTACCGCCGAAGTTGCCCCCCCAAAAGGCGGCGACATAACTCACACAATTCAAATGGCGGAACGCCTCAAAAACAGAGTGCACGCCATTAATGTCACAGACGGGAGTCGCGCAGTTTTGCGAATGTGCCCCCTAGCAGTTTCGGCGATTTTAGTGCAGCACGGAATTGAGCCAATTTGTCAAGTTGCTTGTCGCGATCGCAATCAAATTGGCCTGCAAGCCGATCTCATGGGAGCCCACGCTTTAGGAATTCGCAATGTATTAGCACTTACAGGCGATCCCGTGAAAGCCGGCGACCATCCGAAAGCAAAAAGTGTATTCGACTTGGAATCAGTACGACTGTTACAAGTCATCCAAAAAATGAATGGCGGCAAAGACTGGAATGACAAACCTTTAACAGACGGATTTACCGATTTATTTGTCGGTGCTGCCGTCGATCCGCAATGCCCCAGTTGGTCTGGTTTGCAAAGTAGATTTGAGAAAAAAGTAGAGGCGGGAGCCCAGTTTTTTCAGAGTCAATTAATTACAGATTTTGAAGTTTTGGATAAGTTTATGCACCACGTGGCTGCGGGCTGCAACAAGCCAGTTTTAGCAGGAATATTTTTGTTTAAATCAGCTAAAAATGCTGAATTTATTAAAAAATACGTGCCGGGAGTTCACATTCCGCAAGAAACGATCGATCGTTTAGCAAAAGCTCCAGAACCATTGCAGGAAGGCATGAAAATTGCTGCCGAACAAGTCAAGCTAGCGCGGCAGATTTGTCAAGGAGTTCACATGATGGCCGTCAAACGAGAAGATTTAATTCCTCAAATTTTGGATTTGGCAGGAATCGAGCCACTAAGCTAAAATTAAACCTAGGCGCGGGTTTTACCAACTATCAATACCTAAAACTAACGAGTTCGTAAACTCGTAAACCCGCCCAGTCCCGCGCTACCATTTTGAACATCAATAAAACAATCATGCTTCAAACTGTAGACAATCCAAGCAGTTCTCCCGCAGTCGAACAACGTTTCACTTGGCGCGGTTTGACATGGCATCAATTCAAGACCATTCAAGCTGGTTTTGAAGACGTTCCGGGGGTGGGATTATTTTACTGCGATGGAGTGTTAGAAATTGTTGGGAAGATGGCACTCTAGAGCTTTACCATCGGCCAGAGGAAGATTACGATCGCATTGCTAGCAGTGAAATACTGCCGGATTTAGACTTGTCTTTGCTTAAACGCTGCATTTTGTTTGCTTCCCCTTTGGATGCGCTTGAGGAGTTTTCTAGAGGAATGGGCGATCGGCAAAATTGACCAATAAACTACTTTTGAAAGTGCTCGATCGACTAAACGGTTATTAAATAGGAGCAACTGGCAATGACTGACTCAGAAATACTTAATTCTGATACCCTCAAAACACTAGATACTAGCATATCAGAAGTTACAGTTTACACCGATCGCGCTTTGGTGACGCGCCGCGGTACAGTCGCTTTGACGGGAAACGAGCGAGAATTGGCGATCGTATCTATTCCCGCAACCCTCGAAACAGAGTCAGTCAGGGCTACGGGTGCGGGTACAGTTGCTGTGCGATTGCTGGGAGTACGCAGCGACAGAGTGTTTAGCAGGGAACCTGTAGCGGATCGCATCGCCGAATTAACCCAACAAATCCAAGAATTAGAAACCCAAAAACGGGCAATAAAAGACAAGTTAGATGCCCGAAGAATTCAACTCAAATTTGTCGAAGATTTAAGCGAAAAAAGCGTCCGTTTCTTTTCCCGCAGCATCGCCAAACAGCAGGTAGGTTTAAACGAAACTGGCGAAATGCTCAACTTTTTAGGAACTAATTACCTAAAATATGTAAGTGCGATCGCGCAGCACGAAAGACAACAGCACGAATTAGACACTCAAATACAAATTTTAAAGCATAAGTTAGTACAAGTAAGGACTTCCCATTCCCAGCAAAGTTTTAACATCATTGTCGCCATCGAACCAAGCGGCAGCGGCAACTTTGAACTAGAACTTTCCTATGTAGTAAAGCGAGCATCTTGGACTCCCCTTTACGACTTGCGAGTCAATACCACCAACAACCAAATTAATCTCCATTACCTAGCCGATGTCAAACAAAATACAGGCGAAGATTGGACAGGAGTAGCGCTGACATTATCTACAGCAAAACCCGGATTGGGAAGTCTCCCACCACAACTAAAGCCTTGGTATATCGAGATATTCGAGTTAATGGCACCCGCTGGTCGGGGTTCATCAGAGGATGATTTATGGGACCTAGAAGAGATCCTAGAAGAAGGTTATGCAGGCGCTTCACTCCCCAGTGAAGGACGGCGCATAGAAGCTGAAATAGCAACAGCTCAAGTATCCAGAGAAGGCGGCACAGTCTCTTTTCAAATAGCCGGAAATACCAATATTCCCAGCGACAGTTCGAGGCAGAAAGTGACTATTTTTAGCGAAAATTATCCCTCTCAACCTGAATATATTGCCGTCCCACACTTAGTCAGTTTTGCCTATTGGCAAGCAGTTGTTGTGAATCCGCTGACAGGTGCAACTCTTCTGCCCGGTAAAGCAAATATCTTTCGCGACAACACTTTTGTCGGCACTGTGCAGTTAGAAAATGTTTCCCCCGGGCAAGAATATAAGCTGAATTTAGGAATAGATGAAGGGTTAAAAATAGAGCGGCAATTAGTGGAAAGACAAGTAGATAAAAAACTTATCGGCAATCAGCGGCGCACGAGTTACGCCTATCGTTTGAGTGTGACTAACCTGCGGCAGGTGCAGGTACGCCTGACACTACAAGAGCAATTGCCAGTCAGTCGTAATGAACAAATTAAAGTGCGGTTGACTCTCACTAATCCGAAGATAGTAGCAGGTGAAATGGGACTACTAGAATGGATAATGTCTCTGCCGCCGCAAGCAAAGCAAGAGTTATATTACCAGTTTGTTGTCGAACATCCTCCCGATTTAACAGTCATCGGTTTAGATATTTAATATTAAGTCGATAAAAACTTGTTTGTAGTCAGGACTTTAGTCCTGATTCGTCACCACGTATGAGGACTGAAGTCCCGAAAAACTCTCAAATCTAGCGGTAATTTGTAAACTGCAAAGCTACCGGATAATCTTCTTGCTTCAAGCGTTGAATCACCAACTGCAAATCATCCTTGTCCTTAGCCGAAACGCGCACTGCATCACCTTGAATCGAGCCTTGAATCTTTTTAAACTCATCTCGAATTAATTTAGTGATTTTCTTGGCAATTTCCTGGTCAATCCCTTTTTTCAGCTTGATTTCTTGACGCACCCGACTGCCGCTAGCAGCTTCAACTTTGCCGTAATCAAAAATTTTCAAAGATAAATTCCGCTTCGCGGCTTTAGTTTGCAAAACAGTGTGAATCGCGTCGAGAGTAAATTCACTGTCGGTATTGACAGTAATTGCTTCAGCGCCCAATTCTACAGTGGTTTTGGTATCTTTCAAGTCGTAACGGCTTAGGATTTCTCGCGTTGTTTGGTCAACAGCATTGACTAATTCTTGCCGATCGAAATCGCTGACAATATCAAAGGAATAACTAGCAGCCATAAATTAGTAATTGGTAATGGGGCATTGGGCATTGGGCATTGGGCATTGGGCATTGGCAAAACAGGGCATTGGGCATTAACAACTAACCAATAACCAATAACCAATAACCAATAACCAATAACCAATGACTACTGAAAATTAGCCGTTAACAGCCATTAAACTGAAATAGAATAAAGAAACAGTGCAAGAAGAACTAATCGCAAACATGAGCGATCGCCCCAGCGGCACATTCAGAATATAGAAAACCGAAAACAACAACCGGGCGATCGTAAAAGCGATCGCAGCCCAACCCGCCGGTTCCGAATCTACCCCCGTCACAAAAGCCATCAAAGCCGCCGCTGAAAACAGCATAAACGTCTCAAACGAATTTTGGTGAGCCCAAGTTGCCCGCTGAGCGTAAGCAGGCAACCTCTCAAACATAGCGCGGGGGGCTGCTTGGTCATAGCCTAGCTGCAAGCGGGCGAACGCAACCACCAAAAACGGTGCGTACACCAGCGCAGCAGCAGCAGCAATACAATCAAGCAGAATAACCGACACAGGTAATCCCAACAGCATCATCCGCCTCGCAGTTCAATCAAAATAGAACAGAGTAACCACCTTGCGCTGTTCCTCCGCATCCTGGCAAGTTTTCAGCAAAGTGTGGCTTTCGTGAAAAGCAAAACATATCAGTTGCTGGCAGCGAGAAATAATCTCCTGATTGCACATGGCGCTTGCTTCCGGGAGAGACAAGCTATCATTTTTGGGATTTTCTACCAAATGTATCACTTGTTCGAGTTGCTCGCGAGACTCCCGAGGCTGGCGGCTCATGCTTTGCGGCAAAATCACCGTCAGCAGATTAGGATCTGCTCGCATTGCCCCCCGAATTGCTGCTGAATTGGTGCCTGTTGCGCCAGAAGTGATGAGCTGATTGCCTCCCAGAACTATGGCGTAGCTCAGCATCTCAATTAGCTGCTGGTGGGTAATAGGAACGTGGCGAGAACCCAAAAGAGCAAGCCGCTTGGAGCTGGTTTGCTGGATCGCCGCTAGTTCTTGTAAAAAATCATCTACTCTGGGTAGCTCAATTGATTGACTCAAAGAATTTATTAAATTAAATAAAACTACGTTGTGGATTTTAGCAGACTCACTAGCCATTGCCGCCAAAAAGAAGTTAAGAATTGCTGATTTACGGGATCAGACTAGAGGATCGGGAGATTTGAGGAAGCCAGAAGGCAGAATGTCTTCCGACATTGGCCAGCCGGAGCTCAAGGTAGAATTCAAGAAAAATTGAGAATTTAAGAATTTTAGCTTTTTATTTATTTAAACAAAAAGTTCTCTCTGCCGAATACCTTCTTCCCTCAGCTCCGGCTCTCTTCTTAATGGACTCGATCGCTCAGGCCCAAGGATGCCATCATGCCATCAAGGTCAAAATGTTCTGCCATTAGCTGAGTAACGCATTCCACCTTGATCGGTTCGTGCAGGCGCACGCTGCCAAAGGTGCTGTCGATAATTTCTACCGTGGTTAAGGTATCCAAATCAACAGACAAAACCGGAATTTCCATTTCTTCTGCCCTGCCGAGCACTAGGGGAGAAGGAGGCAAGTGGCCTGTCAAAATTAAGCACTGAGTCGAGCTCTCCAGAGCAGCTAGCTGAATGTCCGTGCGATCGCCCCCCGTCACCACCGCCATATTTCTCGCTTTGCGGAAATACTTCATAGCCGAACTAACATTCATCGCGCCAATTGTCAAGGTTTCCACCATCAAGTCCAAACGGTCTCGACGGCACAGCACATCAGCTTTCAATTGGTGCACCAATTCTTTGACGCTGACACTTCGCAGCAAAGCACTTCTCGGCAGCATTCCCAAAACTGGAATACCCGCAGCCTCCAGAAAAGGCCGCACAGTCGCCGTTACGGATTCGAGTTTGTCCGAGGGAACGTCGTTGAGTACCACGCCCAGCAACCGCGAACCCAAACGCTGTTTAGCCGACAGCAAATCGTCTACATACAGATCGATCGGGCGGGCTACCAACAGCACAGAGGCATCAATTGCCTCAGCGATTTGAGCCAAAGACAAGTCAAACAGACTGCCTTCCTCCAAATTAGCTGGGCCTTCTAACAGCGCCAAGTCTCCGCTGGGAACTTGCAAATATTGCGCTAAAGACTGGCGGTAATCTGTCTTGTCTTCTCCCCGCAAACGCTTGTGAACCGTCTCTTCATCCAAATACAGCAATGTTGACGGCATCTGACTTTCTGAGAGATTCAGCGTCTCTACCGCGAACCGCACGTCTTCGTCCTCGATCCCAGCTCCTGGCGAGCTGAAACAGGTTCCCAGAGGTTTGCCGTAGGCGACGGCCAGTCCTTTTCCCCGGAGTCCGAGTGCCATCCCTAGGGCGATGGCAGACTTGCCACTGTAAGCTTTTGTGGAACCGATCAGCAAATATTTAGTCAATTTTGGTACGCCTTCAATCCTCAATTTGCACCTGTCTATTTCAATAAATTTAGTTTTTTCTACAGTATTTCTGAACTGCGACTCAAATTGGCAATACTATTATACTCGATTTTGTCGCTTTTGGGCACATTGTTTTTTTGCGAAAATTTTTTATTCACCTGTTCGTAACGCTTTTCTTCCCATTCTTTTTACTTGATTTTGGGAAAACCCGTTTTTAAATTGTTTGTTTTACCAGCAGTTTTTGATAAGTATTTATCGCCCCTAATTCCTTTAAAAACCGATTTTAATTGTAATATTTTTCGGCATTCGGATTGCGTACCTTAGATATTAACCTCAAATTTTATCGAGTAAAAATAACACGGTAAAAATGGTTTACCTTACCTTAATAGCCTACTTAGAGGGTTGAAGATAGTTTTTTTAGTGGCTAAATAGAGGATTGTATAGGAAGAGAACACGGTGCTTGCATAGGCAGTTTTGCATAGAATTGAAAATCGATATAGCGGTTCTCAATAAAATGAGGTACACACCGATCGCAACTGATGCCCTATGCCCTATGCCCTATGCCCGCGAGAGCACCTCATGTTACTGAGAAAGGCTATATGTATTATTAGTTATTAATTATTAGTGCGATCGCCCGCGTTAAAACTGAGCGGTGGCACTGCGAGCAATAAGCTGCTTAGAATCGGGCTTCTAGCTTCTCAATACATAAATTGTCGGGCGGCGTTGGCTGGAATTTCGGCAGCCCGAAGGCTGATTGCGATGCTAGGCCCGATCGCCGTCAAGGGCTGTAGATTAATTTTCCTTGGGCGGATCTACAGCGCTTTCCTCTCAGCTACCGAGTCGCAAAATTTGAACGAAATCGGACGGCGCGATTCGCCTCACGGCGATAGCTTCGCTCGCGCGTACTCGCACAGCACCAATATCCGAAACAGGCTTTTGGGCTTGTCCCACAACAAATACAGCAGTTTTCAATTGGATGAAATACAGGTAGGGACTCAGGCTTTGTCTGAATCCCTACGCGAAATCTGTATCACGCTCAACAGAAAACTGCTGTAGATTTACTTTAGGAATGGGGATAAGTGCTGATCCCCAAAGATTATTGAGAATGATCCAACAACTCCCTTACTATTTCCACTTCTCAAATAGGACTGGCGCACCCATCATGTAATGTTGCCGTTCCCGTGACGTTACACTATTGGTGCGCCAGTTATACCGCCCGTCAATCGATTTTAGATTTTAGATTTTAGATTTTAGATTGAAGAAAGCAACCCCACTGATAAATCCGGGGGCTGGCGATCGGGAGCAAGGAGCTTTTTTCTCGATCCACGAATCAATCCGGGGGCCCCGGATTAAATTGCTTGATTGTCAATTGCCGACTTTCGGGAGTGCGGCTGCGGTGAAAGTTATTCATCCATTCGCATCAGCTTGCGGTAAAACGTTTTAGAAAAATCGACGGTACGAGTTCGCTGAAAAGTTAGGAGAACCTCAATTAAGCAACTAACAAACTCAGAGCTTTGCATAGTCACTTCGTAGCTGAGTTCAGCATTGCCGTCAAACAACACCCGACAGCGGGTTAAGTCGATCGGCAGCGACGAGATATTCCAACTAGCGACAAACGGCACGCTCTCCCCGCCGTCAATTTTTCTTGCCCCCTCCAAGCTTTTGAGCTTGTAGAGGGCAATAGCGTGCGGTAAAAACTTGCGCCTGGGCTCTTGACAGAAAGGCGCGTAGACTTTCACTTCTTTGTCATCGGCTGGCTTGAGTTGAGGAATAGACATATTTCCACCTCAGACAATTATTACTAACAGATAGTTTAGATCCCCTGAAAAAACTAGCAGATATTCCCGGTCGATCGCAAGCAAAAGTCAACCCAAATACTCTATGCAGTACCCGTTTACCAAGGCCGTACAAGCACCTAACCCGCTGGTTGTCCTCCCGTCCGCTTTCGACAAAAGCCCAGAAACTGATACAGTAGATGCTTATATCTAAAATCAAAAACTATTGGTGGTTGAATCAAGTAACCTATGCAGGAGAGTTCTTGGCCAGAAAACGACGCTCGCAGCGAGCTTAACTTGGACATCTCTGATTTAGCTCAAGAAGAGCTCAAGAGTTTGACCTCGCACTCGAAGCTCAGCAAAGTATTTGCTATACCAGACATTGGCGACAGGGTGTTTGACGCGGAAACAAAAGCAGAGCTCCCGGTTGCGGTGTCTGTGCCGGGAACTCCCTCCTTTCCTCAAAATCTGTACCGGGGACGCCGCGGAAAAGCCGCCGCAGTGCTGACTGCGATTTGGGCTGGCACGATCGCCCTGCACTTGATTTCTTGGGGTGCGTGGGTAGTGTGGGGGTTGACGGGACTGCTGTGGATGCAAGCATTTCGAGTTTTGTTCGCTTCGCCCAAGCCCGCACTGCCGCCTCTTGCCGATGAAAGTCGAGAGGATTGGCCTTACGTGTCGCTGCTGGTGGCAGCGAAAAATGAGGAAGCGGTGATTGCCCGATTCGTAGAATCCATCTGCAATGTAGATTATCCGATCGACCGCTACGAAGTTTGGGCGATCGACGATCACAGCAGCGACGCCACGCCGCTAGTATTGGAACAGCTAACCAAAAAGTACCCCCAGCTCAAAGTATTTCGCAGAGGAGCAAATGCCAGCGGCGGGAAGTCGGGAGCACTGAATCAAGTGTTACCGCTGACTCGCGGGGAATTTGTGGGAATATTTGACGCCGACGCGACGGTAACGCCGGATTTGCTGCGCCGGGTGCTGCCAGTGTTCGATGGAGAAAAGGTAGGGGCTGTGCAAGTCAGAAAAGCCATCGCCAATGCTTCGGTAAATTTTTGGACTCGTGGCCAAGAAGCAGAAATGGCTCTCGACAGTTTTTTCCAGCAGCAGCGGATTGCGATCGGCGGCATTGGAGAATTGCGCGGTAACGGCCAATTCATGCGCCGCACCGCCTTGGAAAGCTGCGGCGGCTGGAACGAGGAGACGATTACCGACGACCTAGATTTGACGGTGAGGCTGCACCTAGACCGATGGGACATTGAATTTCTCGCTTTCCCAGCCGTGTCAGAAGAAGGAGTCACTAACGCTCGCGCTCTGTGGCATCAGCGCAATCGCTGGGCAGAAGGTGGCTATCAGCGTTATCTTGACTACTGGCGGCTAATTTTGCGGAACCGCATGGGAACTGGGAAAACTTGGGATTTATTTGGATTTTGGGTATCTCAATATTTCTTACCCACAGTAGCCCTACCCGACTTTGTGATGTCAATTGCGCTGCGCCGGATGCCGATCGCCAGTCCCATAACTTTTATGACCCTTACATTGTCGGTGGTGGGAATGTTTGTCGGTTTGCGCCGCACTCGCAAAGAAACCAAATTTGACGTTAAAAGAGTTTTTCTCACCTTGCTGCAAACGCTGCGGGGTACTGTGTATATGTTCCACTGGCTGCTGGTAGGGACTGTGACGGCTCGGATTGCGGTACGGCCCAAGCGGCTTAAATGGGTCAAAACCGTCCATCAAGGCGCTGTTAATAGCATCAAGTAAACAATTCGCAGAAATATCTCGGCACAGTATGGCCGAACGTCCGAAGATTTTCCGAGACAAAAAAACACCAACGCTCGCCAAATATCTCCCCGCCAGAGCCTAAGAGTAAAATTGGGCAAGTCCGAGAAAAAAACACTTTGAAACAGCTTAGGTAATAGGTAATCGGCGAGCGGTAATAGCGAATAAGTAATCGGCCATACAAAAGTCTAAAATTAAAAGATAAAAGCGAGAATTTTTAACTTTTAACTTGACAAAAAACCAATTACTATCTATTAATTATGAATTGCCAATTAGGACGAATTGCTTGTTGCCAACTACCCGTCACCCGTAATTGATAAATGGATTTGTTAGAGTACCAAGCTAAATCTTTATTTCGCCAGATGGCAATTCCGATTTTGCCGTCGCAGCGCATTGACAATCCCGCCGACCTCAAAGGACTGAAAATTCCTTACCCCGTTGTACTCAAATCGCAAGTGCGGGCTGGGGGACGGGGCCGGGCGGGCGGTATCAAGTTTGTGGAAAATACGATCGATGCAGTAGCTGCCGCTCAAACAATTTTTAATTTGCCGATCGAGGATGAATATCCCCAAGTCCTGCTGGCAGAAGCAAAGTACAACGCCGACCAAGAATTGTATTTAGCGGTACTCCTAGACCCCGTAGCACGCCGCCCGGTGCTTCTGGGTTCGAGCCAAGGAGGTATGGATGTCGAAGGGTCGATCGAGCAAATGCAGCAAGTTGCCGTAGATCAAGAATTTTCCCCATTCTACGCGAGGCGTCTCGCGCTGAAAATGGGATTGCAGGGAGACTTGATTCAATCGGTGAGCACCATAGTCGAAAAAATGTACCGGCTGTTTGTCGAAAAAGATTTAGATCTAGTAGAAATCAATCCTCTCGGCATCAGTCCGACGGGAGAGGTAATGGCTTTAGATGGTAAAGTCACCGCCAACGACGATGCCTTGGGGCGGCATCCAGATTTGGCCGCACTATCGGGAAAGAAGCAAAGCAGCGGGTTGGCACGGGAAAGAAGAAGTCCCCATGCTGGGGGCGATCGCTCCCATTCCCAGTCCAAGGTTCAGCAGTCGCCGGAGTTTGACCCCAAATCTAAATCTTCAATCTCGAATTCCGAATCCCTGCAATTAATCGAACTAGACGGGAATATCGCGATTTTGTGCAACGGAGTGGGCCTGACAATGGCAACTTTAGATGCTGTAACCCACCAAGGAGGAAAACCAGCTAATTTTGTGAATATTGGTTCCCTAGACCGCTACTATGCAGCAAATGCCCTGCGCGATCGCACGGAGTTGGGTCTTGAGTTAGTCGCTCAGGATAAAAGCGTTAAGGTGATACTTGTAAATATTTTGGGCAGCGCCTCCAAGACCGAGGAAATAATCGCTGCAGTAGCCGGCTATTTGGAACGGAAAGCTCGCGCTAACCGCCACATCCAGGTTGTGCTGAGGCTGGTAGAGCTCGATGCTGATGCTGTTAAAAAGCGTTTGGGACAGTTGCCGGTGCAGCTAGCTAGCACTTTGGATGAGGCCGCGGCCGCTTCTGTATCCTCCGTCAAGTAGCGGCAGTCGATCGGCAAAAAATGAGATTTCTGTACACATGAAGGCCTTCTGCTTTTTACAGATCGAGTGTCAAGTGGGAAAAAGTCAATCACCCGGCGCTGCTCGGAGTACCGAGACAGCGCGGGCACAGAAAGAGCCTAGTTGACCAGTCTAAGTGGTCCGCCCACTACGTTTAAGGTAAGTGTTGAAGTACCTACCGGAAGATGCGTGCTAGTCTTCCGCTCTAGAACTTAAAAGTTAAACAGGTGTAAGGGTTAAGCCAGTGCTTTTAAGATAGTTACCGACCTTAAACATTGACGAAGCAAACATTACCCCGTAAGGGAGGACTTAAATGTCTAATTTGGTTTTTGTACTTGATACCAAAAAACGACCGCTCAATCCAATCCGCCCCGGATTGGCACGTAAATTGCTAACTAATGGCAAAGCTGCTGTCTTCAAAGGGTATCCATTTACGCTAATTTTGAAAGTAGAGGTAACAGTACCGCAAAAACCAATCACTCTCAAAATAGATCCTGGCTCTCGAACTACTGGAATTGCGTTAATACAAGAAGAAAACGTAATCTTTGGTGCAGAGCTAACTCACCGAGGACAAGCTATTAAAGCCAGTCTGGAGTCTCGCCGTTCATTGCGTAGAGGCAGGAGAAATCGCCATACCCGCTATCGTCGGGCTAGATTCTCAAACAGGACTCGCCCTAAAGGTTGGTTAGCACCAAGTTTGCAACATCGTGTCGAAACAACCCTAACATGGGTAACTAGATTGATGAAACTCGCCCCCATTGCTTCTATCGCTCAAGAGCTTGTGCGATTTGACTTACAGCAATTAGAAAACCCAGAAATCTCTGGAATCGAGTACCAACAAGGCGTTTTGCATGGCTATGAGATCCGCGAGTATTTGTTGA
Source organism: Microcoleus sp. D2_18a_D3 (assembly GCF_036702455.1). Lineage (NCBI taxonomy): Bacteria > Bacillati > Cyanobacteriota > Cyanophyceae > Oscillatoriales > Microcoleaceae > Microcoleus > Microcoleus sp. D2_18a_D3. The sequence goes on along the minus strand of NZ_JAUBTK010000013.1, from coordinate 88,780 downwards.
ACAAATGGGAGAGAAAATGCGCTTACTGTGGTGAAATAAATACACCATTACAAGTCGAGCACATTCATCCAAAAGCCAAAGGCGGAGCTAATCGCATTTCTAATCTTTGCCTTGCTTGCGATGCTTGCAACAAAAAGAAAGGTACTCAAGATGTTGAGCAATTCTTGTCTAAAAAGCCAGAGATTTTGAAGCGGATTCTATCTCAAGCAAAACGTCCGTTAAAAGACGCAGCAGCCGTTAACTCAACTCGTTGGACATTATTTAATCGACTCCGTACAACTGGCTTGCCTGTTTCTACAGGTAGTGGTGGCTTAACGAAGTTCAACCGCATTCAATTAAATTTACCTAAAACTCATTGGCTAGATGCAGCTTGTGTCGGAAAGGTTGAGTCATTGAAGATTTTAACAAGCAAGCCACTATCGATCAAAGCAACTGGTCACGGGACACGTCAAATGTGCCGCACTGGCAAATTCGGCTTTCCATATCGCTATGTTCCCCGGTTTAAGTTTGTTAAAGGTTTTCAAACGGGAGATATTGTCAAAGCGATTGTAACCTCTGGCAAAAAAAATGGTACATACGTTGGGCGTGTTGCCGTAAGAACCAGTGGCTCATTCAATATTTCCGCCTCAGAATTAGTGTCAGGAATTAGCCACAAATATTGTTCAATTATTCACAAAAAAGATGGTTATTCGTATGCAGCATAAACCTTGCCCCCCTTTTCCTCTCGCCGCTGACCTGGGTACAGGTACAGCGGGAGTCTCCAAGGGGGAAGAAAGATGAATTTAACTCCAGAAAGCAAAGTCCTAGTACAGGGCATTACAGAATCTCCCGCGTCAACCCGCGCAGCCCTGATGATGAAAGCATACGGCACCAATGTAGTCGCCGGTGTCAGTCCCGGTCGGGGGGGGCTGGAAGTGGAGGGAATTCCGATTTTTGATTTGGTAGAACAAGCAGTGGCTGCAGTGGGTCACGTTGACACTGCGGTAATTTTTGTAGACGCTTACTCGGTGCTGGATGCGGCTCTAGAAGCGATCGCGGGAGGAATTCGGCAAATCGCGATCGTCACTGGGGGAGTGCCTCCTCTGGATATGGTGCGCTTAGTCAGAAAAGCAGAGGCCACCGAAACTTTGGTAATCGGGCCCAACAGTCCGGGGATAATTGTACCCGACAAACTGCTGCTGGGAACTCACCCCAAGGAATTCTACACTCCCGGCCCGGTGGGAGTGATCAGCCGCAGCAGCACTTTGACTTACGAAGTTGCCCTAGAACTGACGGAGGCTGGATTGGGACAGTCGATGGCGGTTTGTATTGGCTGCGACGCGATTGTTGGTTCTTCTTTTATGCAGTGGCTGCAAATTTTGGACGAAGACGACAGTACCGAAGCGATAGTTTTGGTGGGAGAAGTTGGCGGGTGGAGTGAACAAGCTGCTGCTTCTTACATCGCCTCGGCGATCGACAAACCCGTGGTTGCTTATCTGGCCGGCCACTACGCTCCCAAGGGGCCATCTTTGGGCCACGCCGGCATCCTGATCAGTTCTCGCGCGGCTGCCCAGAAAGCCTTTGGAGTTTCGGCCCCAAACAAAATGGCTGCCTTTGAAGAGGCGGACATACCTGTGGCGGCTCGACCTTCAGAGATTCCTAAGTTACTCAAAAAATTGCTCAAGAAAAATTGATTGCTTTGGAGTTTCCACAAAAGTCCTAACCCTCTTGAGGGTTGGGATAGGGGTAGGGCGGGGGCGGGTTTGCTCTCATATCATTTCCGGTTACACTCATACATGATGTTGACGGTTGACTGTTGACGCCGTGAACAGTCAACAGTCAACAGTCAACAGTCAACAGTCAACAGTCAACAGTCAACAGTCAACAGTCAACAGTCAACAGTCAACAGTGAACTCGGATTTACTATTCCGATGCTAAGGGATTGGATATCAAAAGTGTCTGCAGAATGCCACAACAGCCGCTTCAACCCGCCTTTAGGACATTTTTATGATTTTTTTACCAAAGCCCTCTGACAGGCGTCACCGGCTGCGGTGCGCGTGCTGGCAAGGGGGCGGCGCGGCGCGACGCTGGAGGCGGAGTTGTTGGCTGCACGCTGCGGCGAGGTTCGATCGGACTTTCGGTGGGAGTTGTTTCAGTTGTGCGAGTTGTCGATCGCGTCACATCTTCAAGCAGGCTTCGCAGAGTTCCGGCTATACTCTGAACTTTCCCAACAGTGGTGCGAAGGCTGGCAACATCTACGTAAACCTCGTTGAGAGGATACTTTTTCAGGATTTCCAGCAGCGATACCTTACCGTCGTCCCCGGCAGCCAGGATCACCGCTGCCCGCAAAGCTTTCCCGCTTTCTGTGCGGCGCTGAGTCCGAATTGCTTGACCGATGTCGTCAGTGATTTTTTCTCCAGGGGTGCTGTAAACTACCCTCGCCAGATTAGCAGGCTTTAAACCAATTTCTAAACCCATGAACCCCCGCAGCATTTGCGCGTCCATTTTGGAGAACCGGATAATTTGTTGGAGGGTTGGCGTCGTCGTGCCGTTTTTAGCAAATTCTTCTAAGTCGCTGACATTGATGCCTTGTCTGATCGGGCCAAATGTGAGGACAACTTTTTCGGCCCCTAATGCTCTACTGCTGCTAGATAATATGCTCCCGCTTGCTCCTAAAAGTAGGGCAATGCCGATCGATACAAATTTTGTTAATTTCATATTCACCGCTAGATTAAAATTATTTTTTCGAGATTTGTACATTTTTGTACATTATAGATGCAGCAGTTATATTCTACAAGGTCGCCCGTGTAATTTGTGCCCGCGTCACACCCACAATCTCGACCGAGACTTTTTCTCGATCTTGACTTGAAAAATAAGTTACCACATCTGCCGAAATCTGTTCGCTTCTATTCCTTCTGCCTTCTACCTTCTAAATCTCCAGTCTTCTATATCAGAGTGTCTTCCGCCTTCTACATAAGTGCCTTATAAAAATTATAGGAACCGCCCTGACGGGAGGACGTTCTTAATTGCACAAACATAAGGACTCGATTGCTTCTTCTTTGTCTCTTAGGCAACTAAATCCCTCTTCCTTCTTCCCTCCTTCTTCCTTCTTCCTCTTCCCTCTTCCTCTTCCTCTTCCCTCTTCCTTCTTCCTGACATCCGTTACAGAATCCGTTGCCGAACTTCCTTCTTCCTTCTGCTATATGTTGAAAACCCAGGGCAAATCCAAGAAATCCAAACACAAGCACAGCGAAAAAACAACAGCGCTAAGCAAAAAAGAAGTCGCTGCACAAAAACGCAAAATTTCAGAAAAGCGCAATGAATTGGTGCAGGCGATCGCCATAAGCTGCTTAGTCACCGTTGCTCTCAGCATTCCCCTGTTTTTCGTAGCCGGCCCTAAGATTGCTATTGCAGGAGGCGCAGCCGCAGCCATCTTGCTGCTTTCCTACAAATACCCCCGTCAAGCTTTGTGGACTTTTCTAATTTACCTGCCTTTCAGCGGTACAATTACCTACGCAATTGGCGGCGGGAATGCTGCATTTCAAATAGCCAAAGATGCTTTCTACATACCAGCTCTCATCGCCCTAATTCAAAGCTGCAAAAAGAAACAGTTGCCCCTGTTCATTCCCAAACAAATGCTTTCTACCTTCAGCATCCTGTTGATGATGGCAATGCTGACTTTAATTTTTGTCAACGGGGAGATGCAGCTCAACCCTAGGGGGGGCGACAAACCAATTCTGCAAGGAATTCTCGGCTTAAAAGTATTGATAGGTTACATACCGCTGATTGCTTGTACCTATTATCTGCTCCGCACCAAGAAGGATTTGGTATTTTTTAGTCGAATGCACATCGTTTTGGCGATCGTTTGCTGCCTTCTCGGTTTGATTCAGTACCTGTTGCTGCAAAGTGGAAAGTGTGCGGGAACCAGAGGCATGATCGGAGCAGAATTATATAAAGCAACGCTGGAAGCTAGATGTTTTGTCGGCGGTTCCTTGGTGTTCAGTCCAGAAGTCAAGTTTGTCCGCTTGCCGGGAACTTTTGTCGCGCCTTGGCAGTGGGCGTGGTTTTTAATTTCTAATGCTTTTTTAACCTTTGCCTCGGCCTTTTGCGATCCTTCATTCTGGTGGCGAGTTATCGGTTTATTTGGCATGGCATTAGTATTTGCCAATGCAGTTATTTCCGGTCAAAGAGCTGCTTTAGTTATGGTTCCCCTTGCTACAGCAATCCTCCTAGTTCTCACCGGTCAATTAGTTAATTTAAAACGATTTATTCCCATCGGTGCAGGACTGGCGATTCTGCTGTTTGTCGGTGCAGCTATTAACCCGGGAATTGTCGAGCAGCGGTGGGAGAGTTTTGTTAGTCGCTGGAATGCTGCACCGCCCCAGCAGTTTCTCTTTAATCAGTTCGAGCAGAGCCACAATTTTATCATTGACAAACCTCTCGGTAGAGGTGTGGGACGAGCAACTAATTCAACGCGAATATTTGGTGCCACGCAGCTAATTGAAACTTTCCAACCTAAGTTGATCTACGAACTCGGTTATCCGGGAATGATTAGTTTTCAGATCATGCTTTTACACTTAGCTTTTCTCACTTTTAGAGCTTACCGATCTGTCAAGGACAAAAGTTTGCGGAGTTACGGAGCTAGTTTTTGGGTGTTTGTTGCATTTATTACGATCAATACTCAATACTATCCGCTGGATGTAGATCCAGTGTCCGTGTATTATTGGGTTTTAGCTGGGGCGATTTTAAAGTTGCCCAAAATTGATAAACAGGTGCAGGATGAAAAACAGCAGGAATTTGAGTCAAATGAATTGCAAGTTCACCAGCGATTAAATGAGAAAAAAATTATTGCATCTTCCCCAATTTGAGAAGAGTTTTGAGTGTTGAGTTTGGTGGATTCTTTCTTGTTCAGTAACCCGCTTTCGCTCCAAGGCGATGCAAAGATAGCCCGCCCTTCTGGGTTGATCTGTGCTAAAACCACCCCTACAGCATATTTTTGCTCTTAATTTTACTGCGGTTGCCAAACCGGATTGCTAGCATTCAAATCTTTGTCGTTTGTCACTTTAGTCAATCCCGAACCGTCCCGATTAATTACATACAAGTTGCTTTTGTCGCCTTCGGTTTCATTATATATAAAAGCCATTTGCTGGCTGTCAGAAGACCAAGCTAATTGAGAAATTCCCGACGGTTTTAGCCGGGTAGCTAGTTGATTTAGCTGGTTCCCGTCAGCATTGATTGTGTAGAGTTTTTGATTGTTGAACTCTCCGGCGACGAAAGCAATAAATTTGCCATCCGGCGACCACGAAATTTCGTCGTAGTTTCTAGGCTTTTGGGTGAGGTTCTTGGCTGTCCCCCGGTTAATGTCGAGCAGGTAAATATCTTGCTGTTCGCCTGATGAATCGCCGGGTTTATTGTAATAGTAAGCAATGCGGCTGCTGTCGGGCGACCAAAATAGTTTGACGTTGTAAACCTCATTTTGCGGGTTGTTTGTCAAATTTTTGATGTGGGTTCCATCGGCATTAATTGTGTAAATTTGCTGTTTCGGATAAGCGCCGAACAGGAAAGCAATTTTTGTGCCATCTGGCGACCAAACAAGTTCACTTCCGCCGGATACATATTCGCCGGCAATTTTAGTTAGTTTGGTCATTTCCGAACCGTCGGCATTCATTTTGTAGATATTTCTATCCTTGACAAATGCTACCTGCTGGCCGTCGGGTGAAATGTAAAATTCCGATGAAATTTCTGTTTTAGGTGGCTCCCCTCCTACTTCCAAATTCCGAACTACTTTAGTTCCTTTAATGCCAGAAGTGTCGCTTATATAAAGTGACTGACTGCCGGGAGTATCAGAGGTAAAACCGTTGCAATAACGGGCAAAAAGAAGTTTCTGGCTGTTGGAAAACCAAGCTATTTCAAAATTAGCTGCTTTGCAAGCATCCCCAGCAAACTGTTTAGTTAGTTGAGAACCGTCAGCATTGACTGTATAGATGTCAGTGTATCCGCTAACGAAAGCCAGTCGCTGGCCGTTGGGCGACCAAACTAGGGTATAGCTAACATCTATGTTTGGGGCAAGTTCGCGGCGGGAGGAACCGTTAGCATTGAGGGCAAATAAACTGTTTCTGAACTCGCTGCCGCGGCTCTGGAGAGCGGTAAACGCTAGTATCCTTGGTTTTTGGGCTGCGGTGGTCGGAGGGCTTTGCCGGCTCAAAAACAAGGTGATTGAGAGTGTTAGGGAGATAAGGGCGATCGGCTTAATTCGCAATAATTTATGCAAACGCATTTTGTCAATATCATCTCCTTACTTTTAAATCTTCACAGTCTTCATTCCTCATATCCCCGACTTCTTAAAGTGCTGGGGGGATATGACAAATTCTAACTCCAAACTATTACCAATGCCGAATTGGCAGCAAGGCCCCATTCCCAATGCCCCATTTAAAGTGTTTGTCTGTCGATATGTCTCGACAGCCTCAAACTCTGTTTAATTCGCCCAATAATTAGCTCGAACATTTTTTTGCGGGACGGATTCTTGCTGCTGGGTGGCATCCCTAACTCGCAACACATCAAGTTCAAGTCAGTTGCACTCATGGCCAACAATTTTTGCCTCACCTCTTCTTCATTACCATTCTTAGCTTGTAAACGCAGTTCTTCATAAACTTCTAGAACATTGGCAGCCGATAAATTAGCAGGTTTATTAACATCAGCACCCCTGGGAATATCCGAAGTTTTTGAGCCAGCAGAAATCACTCCCCGCTTGACTTGAGTCTCAAGCCGGGTTAATTTTCGAGCAACGTCCCGCAAGATTTCCTTAAGTTCGCCAATTTCCTCAACCAACCCCCCGCTTGCTTGTTCGGAAGCAGCCAAAATTTCTTTTTTACTCATTTCAGATACTCCTCACACTCGCGCCATAGTTTTTCAAATTCTCTAACTAATTCTCGCGGCAGTTCTCCCTCATTAATCGCCCGCTTTAGCCCGACGCTTTCCCGAATCGTCGATTCTAAAAATCTAACTTCTATGTTATTATCTTTTGATATCTCATCGCAAAGTCTCTTTACTTCTCTCATGTAAAACTGAACTTCATTTGTCAGCAATCCTCCATAGGTTTTAGCTTTATTCATAAAGACTGCTATCTTAGGAAACGGATAAGGCTCAATCCGTTTCTGAAGCGAGTTTAAAACTAAACTCAATCCCCTAGAACCAAAATAATCGGGATTGACTGGAATTAATATTAAGTCGCAGCAAGAGAGTACGCTGTAGGTGAGGAGACTGAAGGAAGGCGAACAGTCAAAAAGCATCAAGTCGTATTTGGGGAGATTGGCAGAGTTGGCGATTTTGCCGATGAATCTGCGGATAAAGTCTTTAACACTTTTTCCCTCAAATCCATCGATATCTAACCAATACAATTCTTCAACTGAAGGGACAAAATGCAACTGTTCGTCAATCTGATAAATGGTGTCGAAACCAACGGGAAATTTAAAGTTTTGTCCGGCTTTTTTAAAGACTTCTAAAGCGTCGTAAATTGTAAGTCTGTGCTTGAGAGATTTTTCGTACCACTTACCAAATTTGTCATCTAAATGACCTGTATTTTCGTTAAGTCCGATCGCCTCTGTCAGCGACATTTGCGGATCTAAGTCTAACATCAAGACTTCTAAGTCGGTTCCTTGGGAGATAATATTGCCCAGACTCCAAGTGACGGTTGTCTTTCCGACACCGCCTTTGAAGTTGATTACGGCTATTGATTTAGGACTCATGGCTGGCTTTGTTTGGATTTTGCTCAAATATAAATTAAAACATATTGTGTGACTTTGTTCAGCGCGCGATCGCACATTAGGGTCACTAGGTGCCAATTGCTCTATAAAAAGGAAAGTTTGATACTATATCATTAACTAAGTAGAACAACTTAAACGAAACAGAAAACCCAGATACTCGATGGCTTTAAGAAATCGGGGATATAACAGAACATCATGTCACATTAACTAACTCATTCTTTACAACTGTAGCCTTTGCAACTCCCTACACGCATAACGGAGAGAAGGCAAAGCAATGCGATCGACTCCTTGAGGACATATTTCTATAGCCAACTTTTTTGCCGCTCTTTTAGCTAGTTCAATCCTCTCTTCTGCACTCATTTTTTTATCTTTATAATCAGTAATTTCATTACATTCTTGCCCTTCCATATTGTTATTAATGTAATAAAACCACGTTTCAATATTTCGGGCTGGCACAAAAATAGCCACTTTCTCATTAGGCAGTCGCGGATCTTTGTTTAAATTACCTGCTGTTTCGTCTAATGCTATATTTAAAGAACGCATTCGATCGTCCAAGCTATCTTCATCAGCATCAATCATCACTACTACAGCAATATTTCTGTACTTACGGCTTCTATAACTTTTAATCAGCTCTGGATAATGCTTGAGTATCAAAGCATTGTTATTCTTAATTGTTTTCCCTTTAGGATTGCCAAAGTCTTTAATTTTGCGATCGTCCAAGCCGCAGCAGATCAGATATTGTCTGATAAATCGTTCTTGGTCAATATCTTCACAGAGAATAGTTACTTCGGGTAAATCATCTCTACTCGTCATAAATCCATCCAAGTTCTATAAGCTTAGCAACTGATAAACCTTCTTCTTCAGTATCAGTAATTCGCCGCACGCGGACAGCTTCATTATCTCTTCGTTCAAACCAGTAACCTGAATTGCTTGCTAAGTAATTAATTAATGAGGGGTGATGAGAAATTAACATTACTTGTGCTTGATTTTCCAGACAATAGTCCATCACCCTACCCCACCAAGGTTTTATTTCCGGTAAAGCTAGGAAATTTTCTGGTTCATCAATACACAAAGTAAAATTATCATCAGGAGAACAATATATTAAGGTGTATAGAGCAATTAAAGCTTTTTGACCATGTGATAATTCATTAAGCCTATAAGCAGCCTTGCTGGGACGGGTAAAAGATGCTGACAAAATCCTAACATCACCGGATTTAGAATTTTGAAATGAATCAAATCCTTGGATAATCTTTTGTAATTCCAGCGTTAACTTAAATATTTTACCTTGAGATTCTTGAGATAAATAGCTGTACCAAGCTGCATAATTTGACATATCCCAGTTAGGTGAACTTTCCTCCTTAAGACTTTCTGATTCCATTATATAAGGATTGATCTGTACAATAAAAAAGTTAGAAATCCGTTTTTTGAACCATGTAAGCTTTAGATTGTCAGGCCTCTCGTAAATAAAACCAATGCCAGAACGCGACCAATCAAAGAACGGCAAGAAAGCACCTTCGCGATCGGGATCGTCATTATACAGCCTAGCTTGACCTACAGGCATACCTCTATCGCCTGCATCAACCCAGAAATTAAACAGAGGTTGTCCGTCAAAAGTTAAGCTTTCTAGTCGCATTCTAGGAGGTGCATAGTCTCCTTGATGTTCGATCTCTAGGGTATATTTATAAATGCCACCATTTCCTTGAATATCTAATTCAAATTTTTGAATGTTTGATTTTTGCCACCTTGTTAAATCCTTGCTTGCAAACAAATCTGATACTTTATAATCTTGCTGGGAAGCTTGATCGCCTAAAATAAATTTCTGTAGTTTTCTTAAAACCTCGAAAACGGTAGTTTTGCCCGATCCATTTGAACCCAGAAACAGATTTAAGCTATCTACTGTCAATTCAAAATTGACCAGGCACCTAAAATTATTTACATAAATTCTCTTCAGCATAATTTTTACTATTGATAAGCGTTAAGATAAGTAGGTGTGCAGAATTAATTACACAATATTTCTACTGAAACCCTTGCCTAGCAAGGAGTCTTTATGTAATTAATTTTGTGTGGTTACTTAATGAGCAATTTAAGGGCAGATTATAAATACATCCGTTCTCCCACAAGACTTTGTACTTGCAAAGCCAAGCCAATTAGTTATTTTTATGTCTTGAAATGGGTTAAGCGAAAGGCTTCTTTAACCCATTCTTAGTTAAGTTCAACGGTGGTTTTTATGGTTCCATCTGCTTAATTGCTTATCCCATTTAGAGTGGCCTCATAATTACTCTGTTATTTACAATAATTAATATGGTCTTTAAATACAGTTTGAAGTTGACATTAAGGGCTGGCAAAAAATTGCCAGCCATCAAGTTGTTTTAGCGTTTCACCAACTTCTTAGAAACCTTCCGCAAGCGAATTGATTTCGGTGTTACTTCAACCAATTCATCCTGGCCGATGTACTCCAAAGCACGTTCCAAACTCATATCGACTGGTGCTTGCAATTGCGCCAATTCTTCACCGCCAGATGCGCGGTGGTTTGTCAACTGCTTCGACTTGCAAATATTCAGCTCCATGTCTTCATCTCGGTTGTTTTCTCCGATAATCATCCCTCTGTAAACCTTGGTTCCGGGGGTAATGAAAAATACGCCACGGTCTTCAGCATTTTTCAGTGAATAAGTAGTTGCAACTCCTTCTTCAAAGGAAATCAATACTCCGTTGCGACGGGCGATAATTTCTCCACCGAGGGGGCGATAGTCGAGGAAGCTGTGGTTCATAATTCCAGCGCCGCGAGTCAAGCGCATGAACTCGCCTCGGAATCCAATCAAACCGCGAGCGGGGACTGAAAATTCGATTTGGGTGCGACCGGTGCTGCTGACGTGCATATCTTGCATTTCTGCTTTCCGCTGACCGAGGCGTTCGATGCAGCCGCCGACTGCTTCTTCGGGTACGTCTAACACCAAACATTCAAAGGGTTCGCAGGGACGACCGCCGACTTCGCGGAAGATTACTTGCGGTTGGGATACTTGGAATTCGTATCCTTCGCGACGCATATTTTCGATCAGGATTCCGAGGTGGAGTTCGCCACGGCCTGAGACGAGGAATTTGTCGGGAGATTCGGTTTCTTCGACGCGCAAGGCGACGTTGGTTTGGAGTTCTCGCATTAGCCGATCGCGAATTTGACGCGATGTTACCAAACTACCTTCTTGACCGCAGAACGGCGAATCGTTCACCGAGAAAGTCATCTGCAAAGTTGGTTCGTCTACCTTGATTAAAGGCAGCGCTTGCGGGTCGTTCGGACAAGTAATTGTCTCGCCAATATACGCATCAGCAAAACCAGCAACGGCGACAAGATTACCAGCAGAAGATTCTGGGATATCAATCCGCTTCAGGCCTTCAAAGCCCATCAATTTGGTAATTTTTGATTTGACAAGCGCGCCGCTTTCGGTGATTAAGACTGCTTGTTGACCGATTCTAATCGTGCCGTTGTGGATGCGGCCGATGACGATCCGACCGACGTATTCTGAGTAATCTAAGGTGGTTACTTGCAGTTGTAGTGGCTTGTTGGGGTCGCCTACGGGGGGTGGTACGTGGTCGAGGATTTCTTCAAAGAGGGGCTTCATATCTACCCCTTCGTCTTCGAGGTGTTTTTTGGCGTAACCGCTTAAGCCGGAACCGAAGAGATAGGGAAATTCGCACTGATCGTCGTCAGCACCTAGTTCGAGGAACAGATCCAAAACTTTATCGACGGCTTTGTGGGGGTCTGCTCGCTCGCGATCGATCTTATTCACAAAGACGATCGGGCGCAGTCCTTTTTCTAGGGCTTTTTTGAGCACGAACCGCGTTTGCGGCATCGGGCCTTCGTTGGCGTCTACGATCAGCAGACAGCCGTCAACCATGCCGAGAACTCGTTCGACTTCTCCGCCGAAGTCCGCGTGTCCGGGGGTATCGACGATGTTGATCAGGGTTTCTCCGTACCTGACGGCGGTGTTTTTGGAAAGGATGGTAATGCCACGTTCGCGCTCGATGTCGTTGGAGTCCATGACGCAATCTGGGATTTCTTCCCCTTCGCGGAAGATCCCGGACTGTCTGAGGAGAGCGTCCACAAGGGTGGTTTTGCCGTGATCGACGTGAGCAATGATGGCGACGTTGCGAATGGGAAGACTCATAATGCGTCTGGAACGTTAAACGGATCTAACTAAAGATTTCTTAATAATTGTAGCGCATTGAGTCAAGGGTCGATCGGGCGCGGCTGTAAGATTGGAGTGCTGACCCGCTAAAATTGAAATTATGGAAGTACAACCCAAGGAAATTCAAAGTTATAGCCAGCCTGACGGCAGAGTTCCTTTTGATGAGTGGTTGGAATCTCTCCGCGATTTTAAGGGTAAAGCCAAGATTGTGAAAAGGCTGGAGCGTGTTAGCAATGGCAATTTGGGAGATTGTCGATCGGTTGGCGAAGGTGTCTCGGAATTGAAAATTGACTTTGGCCCGGGCTACCGGGTTTATTTTGGACAAGTTGGAGCAATAATTGTGCTTTTGCTGTGCGGTGGAGATAAAAGCACTCAAGATCAAGATATTCGCACTGCTAAGAAATATTGGGAAGAATACAGGAGCCAAGAAAATGCCTAAAAGTGTCCCTTACCATCCGTTTAAAATCAAATCTCTCAAAGATCCCAATTTTTCTGCTGCTTACATCACAGAAATTTTTGAGGAAGAAGAGGGAGATTTGGAATTAAGAATCATGCGAAAAGCGCTGAGAGATGTATTTGAGGCTCTGGGCGAACCAAATATGTCTGCTGATGATGCTAAGTTGCATTTGGAAAAGTTAGATACTTTGTTGTCGGGAGACGGAATTGCGACAATTTATGGTTTGGCTAGTTGGCTCAAGGCTTTGGGATTGAAGTTAACGGTTGCGGTTGATGCAGGAGATGAGCAAATTTCTGCAAATATTGCTGAGTTTGCAGAAGTTGGTAATGTTTGATGAGGCGCAAACTTCCCAGACTTGGCTTTTGAAGTATTTTTGATTTCAGGATAGCACTATGTCAGAAACCGAACTAGATTTAGTATCAATAGCCACGAGAGTATTGCAGCTTGAAGAAGAGCAAGTTATTCTGAAAAAATATTTAGCCAAACTTAAGAGGCAGTTAGAGGCACAGGAACAGCGATTTAACGATCGCCCTGAACCGCAAATGCTAGAAAGTTTGACTGCTGAAATTGCGTCCCTGCAACAGCCGTGTGATTTGGGAAATGGCGATATGTCTGTCATTGCCGATCGACCGATCGAGCTTGACACCGAGACAGAAAAGCCAAAGTCAGACTTTCAGTATCAGTTAGTATGCGATCGTCCCAACAGTCGCGCTGTGTTGATGGAAGCCCTATCACTAGCTCAAGAGCGGCTGATTATTGTTTGCCCTTGGCTTAATTGTAACAGCATTAATGATGAATTGCTGCAAAAATTCAGGGATTGTTTGAACCGAGGATGTTTGATAAATATTGGCTGGGGTTATCTGGGGGATCGGCAAAATATCGGCAAAGGATGGCGCTACAATGCTTTAGTAGATTTGCAAGAATTAGCCAGCGAATATCCCGATCAATTTTGTCTCTCTTTATTGGGAACTCACGAAAACTTTTTAGTCTGTGATTCTAGTTTTGCCATGTTGGGTAGCCATAATTTTCTGACTAACTGCGACCAAAGTGCAGAAAAAGAAGTAGGAATCCGCACGAACGACTGCCAAATTGTCAAGCAATTAATTGAGCGATTTGACAGCAGCGAACTATTAAATGAGGAGGAGATAGAAAGGCGGTTTGTCGCGAGTTCGGATTACTTGGATAGATCGGATTATTTGGAAGGATTGGCGCCGGATGCTGAAGATATGGCTTTAGAGGATAGCTGTGAGGATGTGGAGGATGAGTCTGAGGAATGTCTGGAACCCGTTGTTAGTGTTGAGGATTTTTGGGAGCGTTACACTCAGGGAGAAAGAGATTTTACAGGGATAAATTTAGCCGATGCTAATCTAACCGGTAAAAACCTAGCTTCTGATGTCAACCTGAGTAAAGCTAATTTGAAAAAAGCTAATTTAAGGGGTGTTAATTGGCAGAGCCTCAACCTCAGCGGGGCAATTTTGACGGGAGCCGATATGAGGGATGGCTCTTTCTCTAACACAAATTTTAGCGAATCTAAATTATGCGGTGTCAACCTTTCTAAGGCTAATTTATCCAGTGCCAATCTGAATCAGGCAAACTTAGTCATGGCCAACCTCGCTCAGGCTAATTTATATAGTGCTAATCTGAATCAGGCAAACTTAGTCAAAGCCAACCTCGCTCAGGCTAATTTATCCGCAGCCAATCTGAATCAGGCTAATTTATCAAGAGCCGACCTTGCTCAGGCTAATTTACAATCAGCTAAACTAGAGAAAGTCAAATTAAGCAAAGCAAGCTTAAGATTAGCAAACCTAGAATCTGCAAATTTTAGTGAGGCCGATTTGAACGGTGCAAACCTCAGCGGTGCGAAACTTAATCACCAAACAAAATTCACAACTGCAAATCTCGCTGAAGCTAACTTAAGCGGGCTATACTTGAGGAAAGTAGACCTAAAAAATGCTGATTTGACAAATGCAAATCTGAGTAATTCTAACCTTTTAGAAGCCAACCTCGATCGAGCAAATCTCAAAGGAGTTCAACTTCAAGGAGCGACTTGCAATCAAGCAACTTTATTTCCTACTGATTTCGATCCCGTGAAAGCGGGCGCTTACTTAATTGCTCCTTATGTATCGCTGGCTAATGTCGATCTAACGGGTAGGGACTTGAGCAGTGTTAACTTGATGGGAGCCGATTTACAAGGGGCTAATTTGAGTTCAGCAACATTGAATAGTTCCGATTTGAGAGATGTTAATTTAAGTGGGGCAAAACTTCAGGGAGCAAAACTGGATAGCACAAATTTGAGCAGAGCTAATTTAAAACAGGTTAACTTGAATGATGCAAGATTACACAGTGCCGATTTAACTACAGCAGACTTAACCGAAGCTGATTTGCGACAAGCTGACTTAAACAGTGCAAAACTGAGTGGTGCTGACCTAATTTCAGCCGACCTCCGCGCAGCTAATTTAAGTTATGCACACTTATCTGGCGCTAACTTAACTGGTGCAAAAATAGGAGGAGCAAACTTTACAAATGCTAAACTCACTGGTGCAATTATGCCAGATGGATCTACTCACGAATAAAATTAGTTAAGGGGTTTGCTAAACAAACTCTACTCAAAAAGCCTCAATAAACTCTTTCACCACACAATAAATATTCCGCAGCAACTGCACCTGCAATTGTGACAACCCTTGCTTAATCTTACCTACCAACTTACCCCAGTTGTAAAGTTCTTCCACACTACGAGACTGCCGAAATTTCCCCTCATAAAAATCTACCCAAAATATCGGTGCTTGATGTTGGCTGATTCTCCAGCGTTTCCGCCACCGAATGCAGTCTTGCAGTGTCGGCGGTTCGACTCCTAAAATTGGCGGCATATCTGCGTAGCTGACAAATCGACTAATCCCAACTCCCACAACGTGGATGACGTAAGCCCAGCAGCGAATGTCCCGAATCTGTTCTGGCTTGACTTTCAAGACTTTGGCAACTGCTTCTGTGGTGACAAAGCGAGCAAGTGGATTTATTTGCTTGGCTTCTGAGTTTTGTTTTGGTATCATGGTTGGTGACTCGGTGACTCCGACTTGTTTGGGGTGACTGCGACTTGTTTGGGGTGAATCCGACTTGATTTTGGGTGAATCCGACTTTTTGTTGGTGAATCCTACTTTTTGTTGGTGAATGCCAAATTGTCGGTCATTTGAATAAATAGCTGTTCGCTCTTCAGTTTTCGAGGCCGGGGGGCGATCGCTATTTATGATGTAAATATTTTAAGACCAATACTGGCCTATTGTCAAGAATGGGATTGATTAAGTTGCGGATTCGAGAGCTGGCTGCCGAGAAGGGTTGGACTTTGACAGAGGTTTCTGAGCGATCGGGAGTTCACTACAGCACGCTTAAGAATTATGCTCGTTCGCCCGGGTTAGCAACGGTTGACGTTACTCATTTGCAAAAATTAGCTCGAACTTTTGATTTGTTGATTGAAGATTTGTTTGATGTTGTGGAAGATTAGGCCCCGGGAGTGCGGTTGCGGTGGTCGGCGCTTTATATCTCATAATATACTATAGGTGAAATTTCACCCTAATGTCAAGAGGCGAATTGGTTAAATTGCGGATCAGAGAGTTTGCTGCTAGGGAAGGCTGGACGCTGAAGGAAGTAGCCGATCGCTCTGGAGTATCCTACAATACTGTTAAAAGTTATGCCCGATCGCCCGGTATGGCAATGGCTGACATCGGTGCTCTGCTAAAATTGGCGCGGACGTTTGATGTGTCGATCGAAGAATTGTTGGATTTTGTGGAACAGTAACAAATTACACTTAAAATAAACCAGCGCTACCAGCGCCAACCAGTTCGACCTCGCAGGGACGATCGACTGTGGGCCCAAGTAATAAATGCGAGAGTTGGCGGATGGGACAGGGCGAGGTCAGAAAGAGATGATATATTCTCAGCGGCAATTGTAGCTGTTCGATCGCCCATATCGGTCTACAATTTGTAACGTTGAGCCTTATTGAAGTGCAGGAGTGGAGCTGGCTTGGATAACGCTAGTCTGTCAAGAAAACCCCCGCAAGCCTCGGAGCTTGTCGCCGACGAAATTCCAGAAGCAGTGCGAGATCACCCATACCCCGAAGCAGGGCAGAGTCAGTCTAAGAAAAAAGGGCTGATTTGGAAACTGCTAGGGTTGGCCGCACTAGCCTTTGGGGTCAGCATCTGGCTGCACCTCAACTTTAACTTGTTCCCAGCCACCAGTCAGGCAGAGCAAACTCAACAAAACCCAGCAACGGTGAGTTCGCCGTCTCCGTCTGTCCCAAGTCCAGCTACCACCCCCAAAGTCCCCGCAATCCCAGAAAACCTGCTGGGCCACTTGCCGTACCCAGAAGCACCAGCAAAAGACTTGGTAAGCGTCACCCCCGACGGTAGCGTCAAACTCCGCTCCTCAGCAGCAGCAAAATATCAGGAAATGGTCAACGCCGCGGCAGCATCAGGCATCTATTTCGCTCCCATATCCGGCTTTCGCTCCCTGCAAGACCAACAACACGTATTTTTTGACGTGAAAGCCGAACGCAGGCAAAACGCCAGCAAGCGAGCCGAAGTCAGCGCTCCTCCAGGTTACAGCGAACACCACACCGGTTATGCGATCGACATCGGCGACGGCACCGCCCCGGAACACAACCTCAGCCCCAGTTTTGAAAATACCGAAGCATTCAAGTGGTTAGAAGCGAACGCCGTCGCCTTCAGCTTTGAAATGTCATTTCCCAAAAACAATCGCCAAGGCGTCAGTTACGAGCCTTGGCACTGGCGGTTTGTGGGCGACAAGCAAAGCCTCGAAACTTTCTACAAAGCTCATTCCATGAAAAAGTAGAGGGAAGTTCGGCAACGGATTCTGTAACGGATGTAACGGATGTAACGGATGTAACGGATGTAACGGATGTAACGGATGTAACGGATGTAACGGATGTAACGGATGTCAGGAAGAAGGAAGAAGGAAGAAGGAAGATTTTCCACATCTCCGGCTTTGCCACTCTCCCACTCTCCCACTCTCCCACTCTCCCACTCCCCCACTCTCCCACTCCCCCACTCTCCCACTCTCCCACTCTCCCACTCCCCCACTCCTCCACTCCCCCACTTCGTTGAGCCAAACTCGTGATTGCAATCTATCCAGGCAGCTTTGACCCCATTACCTTCGGTCACGCAGACATTATTGAGCGGGGATCTAAACTGTTTGACCGGGTAATTGTTACCGTAGTCAGAAACCCCAGCAAAACCCCTCTCTTCACCGTAGAGGAACGGATCGAGCAGATCCTGCGCTCTACCCAACACTTGCCAAACGTAGAAGTAGACAGTTTTGAGGGTTTGACAGTAAACTATGCTAAGATTCGACAAGCCAAAGTGCTGCTGCGGGGGCTCCGGGTACTAACAGATTTTGAAATGGAACTCCAGATGGCCCACACCAATAAAACCCTTCTGGGCGAAATTGAAACAGTTTTTTTGGCAACTTCTAACGAGTACAGCTTTTTAAGTAGTAGTGTAGTTAAAGAAATAGCCAAGTTTGGTGGCTCCGTAGATCATCTTGTTCCGAAACACGTCGCCCTAGATATTTACAAATGTTACGCCAGCAGGAACCAACTCGCATCGAACCCGACATTACCGGACGCGGCACTGAGAACGAATCACCTCAGAACACAGCCGCCTTCGGAGATCCCACCCGAACCGCAGGAGTAGACATCCAGCGGGAATTGAACAGGCTTGAGGAAATTGTTCTCGACAGCCCGCGAATTCCCATGACCAGACGCACTCTGGTGGATGAAGAACAGTTGCTCGATCAGTTAGACTTGGTGAGGCTAAATTTGCCGATCGCCTTTCAGGAAGCCGAGACGATCATCCGGCACAAGGACGACTTGCTTCAAGAGGCGGAACTTTACGCTCAGGAAGTGATAGAAGCAGCAGAACAGCGAGCTGCAGAAATTTTAAACGATATGGGCTTGCTCCAGCAGGCGAAGATAGAAGCAGATCAGTTGCGGCAGCAAGTTTTGCTCGACTGCGAGGCAATTCAGCAGGCCACGCTGGCAGAAGTCGAACAAATTCGCTACCAGGCTCAAGAGGAATTGGAAGAGATGAGAGTCAGGGCGATGGCTGAATGCGAGGAAATTCAAAACGGAGCCGATGATTATGCCGACCAAGTGCTCGATAATATCGAGCACAAGCTGAGCGATATGCTGCGCGTGATCCGCAACGGGCGCGATCAGTTGGATAGTGTTTCTGCGTCGCACATCCCTCACAACAACGGTTAGCCCACAGTGAACTCAATGCTTGAACATTTCTAAAAGTCTACCTAATTTAGGTAGATTTTTTTTCGCAATAGTCTCTATAGTCTTGATTCCTCAGTCCCAGCACTCGGTGACTTATTTTTTTTTGCCGAGATAAGTTTTGTGAAGATAGGCGCAAATATAAAATTTTATGCTAGAGTTTGGTGAAAACTGATCAGACAAAAAATTCCTAATTAAATTCAAATTTTTACAATCTAATTGTTACCATGCAAAAAGTTTCTAATCGGTTCGCTGAATTTGATTTGATCCGAGCTTTAGCTATCGTCAGTGTGGTGATTACTCATGCGGGGTTCTTTACATTTCGCGATACCAGAATTCTATTTGTCGCGATCGATACATTTCAACTATTTTGCGTACCTGCATTTTTACTGTTGAGCGGTTTTTTTCTCACCAACAAACTGGAAAATCAAAATAATCCCGCACTGGTAGTCAAAAAAAGACTGTCAAAAATTATACCGCCTTATCTGTTTTGGTCAGTCGCTGTGTACATATTAAATAATTTGGGAGAAATCGAAAAATTTGATTTACTTTCATTACTCAGAGATATCTTGACGGGTTCAGTGATTCCTCCCTATTACTTCATCGTTGTGATTATTCAATGCTACGGCTGGTGGTGGCTTCTCGTGAAATTAAGATTTTTAGAACCCAGAAAAGTTTTGGCTTTGGGGTTAACAATTCAAACAATTTTTACAATCTTCTTCTACTTAACCGCTTTCCAATACATATCAATACCTCTACCTTTGATGGAGCGCTGGATTTTCAGTTGGATTTTGCCATTTTCAACGGGTCTATTTTTGGGCAGCTCCTATGACAGAATTCAACCCGTTCTCGAACGAAAAAAATTGCCAATTTTAGGAGCAACGCTCCTTTTTTATCTAGCTAGCATTTGGGAATATTACCTGATAAGTGGAGTTAATTCGGATGCCTGGTTTTTCCGAGCGTTTTTTAAACTATCTGCTCAAGGATACGCAATTTTGTTCGTATTATCGATCCTCGCATTTTCTAAGAGTATCGCACTTCCCAGTAAAGTATCTGGGTTAGTCAAAATATTGGCTGCTTACTCATTCCCTATATATCTCCTGGATTCGACTGTACTGAAATATGTGTTGTTAGTGTTTTATAAGTTTATTGACCCGGTAAATCCGCTGCTGAAGCTCGGCTTTTTAGTTACGGGGACTTTGCTAGGTTGTTGGGCGATTATTTACCTGTTGGAAAAAGTTTTGCCAAAAAATTACAGGCAGTACATTTTGGGAATTTAATCAAATTTTGTGTTTCAGCGGATGTCTTCATAAAACTGCTTGAGATACCTTGGGGAAACGCCAAAACCCCACAAAAAACCAATCGAAAGATAGATCGCAATAGCTTTAAATTCGCCCCAATTCGCAACTCGACGATCGCTACTTTCCACCACCCGATTGACTAACTGAAGTCTCCCCCGTCGCACTAACTTCAAACACAAATCCGCTTCCTCCATAATTGGCAGCGCGGCATCAAAACCCTCGCATTCCCAAAAATCGGTACGGCGACAAAAAATAACTTGGTCGCCAAACAGCAGGCGTAATCCTTTTAAAAATAAATGAGGTCGAAATAACAGTGGCGCGTAATAAGTTTTCAGGTAATTGTGGAGGGAAAAACCCCATCTTGTTTGCTGCGAACCAGCCATCAGGGAGATAAACCCGCCGCCGGCAATTTCGGCATCGGACAATGTTTTTTGGATGACTGCTACAATGTCGTCGGGAACTAAAGTATCGGCGTGGAGAAAGCACAGAATTTCACCGGTGGCGACTTGGGCACCTAAGTTCATTTGCAGGGAACGTCCGGCTATACTGCTAGAAATAACGCGGATGCCGGCGGAAAGTGCGATCGCCACTGTTTCGTCTTGACTGCCGCCGTCTACCACCAACACTTCCCAAGCGGGAGGATTAAGAATGCTGAGTTGGCGGAGGGTGCGTTTCAGACAAGTCGCTTCGTTAAGGGCTGGGATGATAATAGAAACGCGATCCATCTTGTTGAAATTTGTGCCAGAGCTATTATAATAAACAACTGTGGCGATTCACAACTTACGAGAAAATAGAACTTACGCGCACAGATTCAAAAACCCGGTGTCTGCCTGTGAACTCGTCACAAAACCTCCGATTTTTTACAGAAATTGGATTTTTTGGCGTCAGTCCTATAAAATCACGCAAAAGTGCGATCGCCCTATATATTTTCCACTAATCAGGACTGAGAAAATCGTGCAGAAAACAGAAGTAAAAAATGATTTAGAATTTTATGATGAAAATGCCGATAATTGGTGGGACGAAAATGCTAAAATTTATGCCTTATACCATCTCAACAAACCCAGATTTGAGTTTTTTGACAGACACGCGACTAATTGGCAAGGGCTGAAAACCTTAGATGTCGGGTGCGGCGGTGGCTTTTCTTGCGAGTTTATGGCCGAGAGAGGCGCTATTGTTTCTGGAATAGATCGATCGGACAAATGTATTTTAGCAGCTCAAAATCACGCATTTACCAGCGGTTTCGAGATTGACTACAGGCAAGGTTTTGCCGAAAATATGCCCTACGCGGACAATACCTTCGATGTGGTAATTTGCGTGGATGTTTTAGAACACGTTGCAGATTACAAACAAGTTGTGTCAGAGGTTCACAGAATTCTCAAGCCCGGAGGAATGTTCTTTTTCGATACCATCAACCGAACTTTTTCCTCGCAAGTGGTGATGATTGGCCTGATGGAAAATATTTTGCAAGAAATTAGGCGGGGGGTTCACGATTGGGAAAAGTTTATTAGCCCGGAGGAACTGTCTGCGGTAATGCGAGATACGGGTTTTGGGAATATTGAAATTAAAGGTTTTGATATGTTTGGAGAAATGGGTTCTGTTTTAGCCCAGATGCACGGTTTTTGGGGTGATTTTACACGCGGAAAGCAGTTGTTTCCTTCCGGGGCAGTTTTCAAACAAGCGGCTCAACTTTTAACAGTTAATTTCGCTAACTATATTGATTACAAAAAGTCTGGGTTGTTTAAAATCCAAATCAATGAGGATACGTCGATTATGTATGTTGGCGTTGGGGCGAAGAATTAGTCAGTTAATTGTTGACTCTTGTCATTAGGGGCGGGTTGGAGACGGATTTTTGCGATCGACAAATCCCGCTAAAACCCGCCTCTATTGCATTTTTTAGGGTACGCACGCAGCGGTACACCTTATCCTGTGGAGTGCAATACACATATTCCGTGGGGACACCACGACGCCTTATCATTACTGTATTGCGGGCAATTGAGAATTGCTATCTTGGCGATCGCACGACAAACCTAAGCCTCGGTTGAGGGATACTGAGTATCTATCGAATTTTAATGATTCGCCCCAACTCCTCAAATAGCGATCGAGCAAGCATATATACTTAAATGTTAGGGCGGACAGAGTGGCATCGCCCCTACCGATTCACAATTTATCAAGAATTATGCCAGCAAGTTTTCTGCCAAAATCGATCGCACAACTCACAGAATCTACCTCAATAGCCTTAGCCCAAAGCATTCAACGGGAAGCAATTACAACTCCCCTATCTTCTGAGCCAATTACCACAACCTACGTGCGCCAAGGCAGGGGCCAAACACCGATTTTGCTACTTCACGGCTTCGACAGTTCCTTATTTGAATTCCGCCGCCTGTTGCCGCTGCTAGCTGCCGAAAATGAAACTTGGGCGGTTGATTTATTGGGTTTTGGCTTTACAGAAAGAGCGGCAGGTTTGGCATTCAGCGCGAGGGCAATTGAAAGTCACCTTTACTATTTTTGGAAAACGCTAATTTCGCAGCCTGTAATCTTAGTCGGTGCTTCAATGGGAGGTGCAGCCGCAATTGATTTCACTCTCAATTATCCCGAAGCTGTAAAACAATTAGTGTTAATAGATAGCGCAGGTTTTGCCATCAGTTCTAATAAGGGAAAGTTTTTAATTCCTCCTTTAGGATATCTGGCAACTTCATTTTTACGCAATCCCAAAATTCGCCAGCGAATTAGCGTCAATGCTTATTTCGATAAAAATTTGGCTTCTCTAGACGCTCAAACTTGTGCTGCTTTACATTTGGAAATGCCCAACTGGAATCAAGCTTTAATTGCGTTTACCAAAAGCGGCGGTTACGGTGGTTTTGGGGAAAAATTATCGCAAATTCAGCAGCAGACGCTGATTTTGTGGGGAAAACAAGACCGGATTTTGGGGACGGCGGATGCGGAAAAGTTTGCAAGGGCGATCGCAAATTCTCAACTAATTTGGATACCCGACTGCGGGCACGTTCCCCACTTAGAAAAGCCACAGATTACCGCGCAGCATATTTTAGAATTCATCACAAAAAGCGGACTCACGCAAAAAAATTAAACCTAGGGTGCGCTGCGGCGCACCTTACATATATGTTTTCCCTGGCACATTTGGTATAGTTTGAGGTCAAATAGACAGGTTTCAAACTTTCGGTAAATACTTTTGTACTATCGTCCATCCTGTGAGCAACACAGTCACAAATCCCCCAGCCAAGGCCAAATTAGTGCCGATGTGGAGGGGACGCGCCCAAGGATGTTTAGGACCAATTTGCAGCCCGCTTCCAACAGAAACCAACACCAAAGCCACAACAGCTAACCCCGCCGGTAAATGAGCCGAGTGACCCAAATTGCCGTAGTGTCCTAGCGTACCGACTACACCAATTCCCAGCAGTAAAATTACCAAAGTTGCCATCCCCGCACCAGTCGCCACATGGAAAGGACGCAGCCATTTTGGGCGCGGTTGTTTGGTATTCCTAGTGGCAAACATCCACGTTCCAGTAACGGCCAGCAACAGGTAAGCCAACAGGGAAACACCCATTGACCAAGCCGCTATTTTCCACAACCACAAGAAAGAAGGCAGATTCATCGGTTGCATCCCTAATTAGGATTTTCCACAAAAGGTTTCTTTCCGATTTTACCTGGACTTGAAAGCAAAAATAAATTATTTTGAGATAAAGTGCGATCGGACTATCCACAGATTGCATCAGTCTTACCTTGAAGTCAAACCCACTTTCTCCGATACTCAGCTTAATTTACGCTAGAGATTTGTGGCTCACCTTTTTAGGAGCCACCTTTCCATTCTAGCTGGCTGGTTTTGCTCTCCATGAAAGGCATTTTATAAAACCCTAATTTTTGTTCTAAGATTAATCGGAAAAAAGGCAGACCTTCAATCAAATATCTTTTCCACAACCTTCTCGGTTCACTTAACAATCGGTACGCCCATTCTATGCCGACTTCGCTCATCCATTTGGGAGCTCTGGCTTTGGAACCAGCTTCAAAATCAATGGTTGCACCTATCCCTAAGAAAATTTTGACGTGTGTAAATTTGCTCCTGTATTTAACCAGCCACTTCTCTTGCTTGGGGGACCCCACCCCTATTGCCAGAACTGTCGCTCCTGATTTATTGATCGCGTCAATTATTGTTTCACATTCTTCCTCATTTTTTTCAAAGCCAAAAGAAGGAGAAAGTGCTTCAACCACTATTTCTCTACCAATTTTTTGGTTAATTTTTTCCTGGGCTTTCCTAGCAATACCTTCAGCAGCTCCTAGCAAAAATATTTTAATCTTCTCGTTATCTTTGTGATACATATAAAATGCAGGAAACAAATCCGAACCTGAAATTTTTTCTTTGAGAGGAGTACCCAAAAACTTCGAGGCATACATCAATATTTGACTGTCGCAGACTCTATAACTAGATTTATTGTAAGCTTCATAGAAGTCGCGGTCATACTGCAACTTAATCAAGTGGTCTACATTTGGTGTAAATACAACACCGCCTTCGCAGTCGAGTTTTTCAAACAACTCTGTTATTGAGAAGTTATCTATCGAGACATTCAATAAATTAACTGTTTTCATGTATTATTCCCTTCCTGCTTTATATTAAACTACAACTCAAACTATTATAACCCACAATACAGTTTCGTGTTTTCACTGCTTGGGCGCTTCAGTGAACATACTTTTCTCAGTATATCCTCGTACACCCTACCTGTCCAGTCAGGATTTTTAAAGATTGTGTAAAGAATCAGCTAGTTTGAGAAAAAGTGTATAAAGCCAATTTTTCATTTTACAACTCGCAACACAGTTTCAATAAAAAAGCCATCCCGTGCTAATACTTGTTGAAGCACGGCCAATGAATGTAAAAAAGAGTTTATGAGATTAAAATTTTCACCGAGTGACAAATATCTCGCAACTTCCGAACTGGATTTGATACAAAAGTGGTAGATTTTTTAGTTTTTGTCTCCTGGGAAGGCAAGATAGTGTCAAGCTTGAAGTGAAGCGGCTCGCCTTCATGAAAATCATCCTGATTTTTGGTGAACTAGCGACTGTCTTCTTGGTGGCGAAGTGGTTTTCTTGGTCTTAAGACTTTCTGGAGCTTTTAAGACCAGACCCGATATTCCTCCAGCAATCATCGCAAAAATCGGGTTAGTCATAGCGTTCAAAACACAGTCAAACACGTACATAGTTAAGGCTACTACTAGGGCGGCTGCGGGTGCTACTTTGGGATTAGACCAGGTTCTGGCGGGATACTTGGACAGGCAAAAGACGATAACAGGAAGTAACAAAGAAGAAAATAAACTAGCTAAACCGACTGCACCGTTGGTGCCAAATGCAATAATCCATAAGCTGTCGGTGACCGAGATATCATTACCGTACCCGTCGTACACGCGGTTTCCGCCGGAATCGCCCCAGCCAAAAAGAAAGCTTTGCCGCGCTTTTTCCCCCAAAATCTCTTCCATGTCAAATCTAAACTTCAGAGAGGCGGCTCGTTCTTCGCCAAATATTTGAGTGATGAAGTCAATCACGTCTTTGCTAGAAAATTGACCCGATGCAGCTAGGTACAGATAAAACACTATATATCCAATTATGAATAGTAGGGGCAAAGAGGTGCGAAACCACTTGGCAGAGAATAATACGATCAACGCGAATACAAATAAACTGTAGGCGCCAGTCGAACGGCACAGGAAAAAAGCGATAGTTAATATAATTGCTAAAGTCTTGATGTTGCGACCCTGAAACTTTTTGAGCGTCCCAGTTTGCCAAAGCCAAACTGCAATTAAGGCGGCTGTCATCATCCACAGGCCCACCATCAAACCGTGCTGCATAAATACTACCGGTCTCCACCCCCCCAAACGCCTTGCTTGACCCCAGTCCTCAAAGGCATTGACGCCGTAAACCATTTGGTGCAGAATTGGGCCCCTCACCCCTTCAATTAAAGTAAAAGGCATGTAGGCCAACCCACCTGCAAAAATCCCGATCGCCAATTGTCGCAGCCCGTCTAAACTACCCACATACAAGCGTCCTAAAAAATAAGGCAGACCCCAAGCAACGATTTGGTTGAGAGTCGGAGAAATCGGGCTGCCACCATTACTAAGTTGTGAAACGATTGGGCACAAACAGTAAATTACCATTGGCAAATCCAGCCAACCGGGCTTAAAAGATGTGAGGCGCGCAGTATCGTAGATAAGAGTCCCCAGCAAAATGCCATAGCAAGCTGCAGAGATTTTGGTATACGCTGGCAATGAGGGGATGGGATAAGAAGCTTGTGGCAAAAAAAGCCACGCTGCTACAAAACTTATAATTACCGCCCGCTGAGCCGGAAACCTCACAAACAGGTAAAAAACGAGTGGAATAAAGCCGAACATAGCAAGTGGGATTAATGCAACCATAAGTCTTTTTTGGCAGTAAAATTGTAGAAAGACAACTCAAATTTCCCGATAAAAATTGTCGCTTAAACGCTCGCCCAACCCCAATCTTTTCAATCAACCTCAATTTTACGTCTTGTTCGTTAATTGTGCTTGACGTTCCAAAGCAGTGTATAGTGCCGCCTCGAAGAGATTAGTTGCATCCTCCCAAGAATAATTTATTACCGTCTCCAAAGCAGTCTCGGACATTGCGCGCCATTCGGCATCAGGCAAGTGACAAATCTGCTCGATCGCTTTTGCCATATCCTCTGGGTCTTCTGGCTTGACAAGTATGCCACCCCCGCCAGCAAGTAGTTCCGGAGCCGCACCAGCAGGAGTGCCGATGACTGGAGTGCCGCAAGCCATAGCTTCTAAAATTGGCAAGCCGAAGCCTTCGGAGCTGCTGGCAAACAGCCAAGCATCGCATTTGCTGTAAAATTCTTTTAGTTGGTCTTGAGTAGGTGCTTTATTATACTCAGTACCCGGGGGCAGAAAATTGGGAGGAGGAGTATCGCCGGAACCAAAGGCAACTAAACGAAGGTTAGGAATTTTTTCAGCAGCTATTGAGAAAGCTTTCAGGGCCAGAGCGCAGCCTTTCCAAGGAGTTGTAGTATAGTACATCCCGACTGTGGGAACTAATTGCTTGCCTCGCGGCTGCTTCGCTCGCGACTGGGGGTCGTAAAACTGTTTGGTGTCCACGCTGGGAGGGACGAGAGATACAGACAAATCGCCGTATTTATTCCGAGCTATGTCGGCCAGCCACTGGGCCACAGCGATTTTGTGCATCGGCAGCAGCCAAGTTGCCTCTACTCGACCTTTTGGTAGGTAGTCAAAAGCCTCATAATGTTGGAGAAAATATACTTTCGTTCCTTTGCTGGGAGAGAGTTTTGCCACCCACTCGGCAGTTTCCCACCAAGTAGCCATGACAATATCGGCATCAGGTACGTCCACATCGGTAATTGGGCGGTTGGTTTCGAGAACTCGACTTTCGACCTCCACTTTATCAAAGTGAGACTTTGGTGTCTTGGGAGGGGACTCCCAACTCCTACCCCTCAGCAACGAGCGCAATTGTTGGATCAAAGCCGGTTGCCACGGGGGTTGAGAGACGATAAATATTTTGTGTCCTCGCTTTTGCAGCAGTTCTGTGTAAATAGATAACACCCTCATGCCACCTGTAAGACCAAGGGTAGGAAGGACAAAAGTAATTTTCATGAGTAGATGCTGAAGATTGATACTGGTTAAAACTCCTCCATAACAAAAACTTCGCACTTACCAGCCTCTGTTTGCCTTTTGTGGGGGGTGCGGCTTTCTGCAGGAGGGATCGTCACTTGATAGTCAAGCCGATCTTACTTTGTCGTCAGGGACTTTTCCCAATTACAAATGGGCAGATGTTTGACGACAAGACAAGTTTAACCGGTAACGGAGCCAGCCTTAAAACCTCCGTTGCCCTCTGGTTCAGATTTTGGCAGATCAATTTATAACCAGTATTCCCTCGTCGCTGCAGTCAGAATTCGTCTCTAGACTGCTGGGTAGAAAACAGGATATGGGCGATTTTAGTTTTGGCAGAAGCACCCCACCAAACGATATTGAGTTTCTGCTGAGAATGCCGCCCCACAGCGAGTGGCTAGCGCAGAATTTCAAATGGCTGCAGTTAGCAAACCGGAATTGGTGGGTTTGCCACTACTGGGTCGGCATAGGGAGAAAAGGAATCTATGTTAACCTCGCGCTGCTTAGATTTGTCTACAGCAACTTTCAATGCCGCTTCAAAATGAGCCGCGGCATCATCCCAAGTATAATTGTTCACCTTGGCATAGGCGGCTTCGGACATGGCTTGCCACTTGGAATTTGGCATCTGACAGATACGCTCTATGGCTTTTGCCATTTCTTCGGGATCTTCTGGTCTTACAAGTATGCCAGTACCGCCGCTCAAAATTTCAGGAGCAGCGCCTGCGGGGGTACTGATGACGGGAGTGCGACACGCCATCGCTTCGATAATTGGCAAGCCGAAGCCTTCTGAGCGGCTCGCCAGCAGCCAAGCATCGCATTTGCTGTAATAGTCTTTGATTTTGTCTTGGTCGGGTTGAATTACATACTCGGCATTGGCCGGTAAGGGCAATTCCGAGGAGGGGGCCCCTGTACCGAAGGCAACCAAACGCAGGTTGGGGATCTTTTCTGCTGCTAGGGAAAAAGCTTTGAGGGCGATGTCGGTTCCTTTCCAGTAGATTGTAGAGTACATTAGGCCAACTGTAGGAACCGATTGTTTGTTGCGAGGACCGGCGTAAAATTGCTTGGTGTCCACGGTAGGAGGAGCTAAGGAAACTTGGTCATCGCCATATTTAGTCCAAGCTAGGTTAACTAACCACTGAGAGATCGTAATTTTGTGCATGGGCAGCATCCAGGTTGCTTCTACTCTTCCTTGAGGTAGATAGTCAAAAACTTCGTGGTGCTGGATAAAATAAGCTTTGGCTCCTTTGCTGGGAGAGAGTTTGGCTACCCACTCGGCGGTTTCCCACCAGGTTGCAACTACTACGTCAGCATCAGGTACATCTTTGTCTTCTACCGGGCGGTAGTGATCGGTAATTTTGTGTTCTACACCTAAGTTATCGAAAAATGAGGGTTCGTTTTCAGGTGGGGAAATCCAACCGCGTCCCCGCAGCAGCGACTTGACTTGCTGGCGCATACTCGGTTGGGGGTGGGGTACAGAGATGACGAACACGGAGTGTCCTCGCTTTCTCAAACGTTCTGCGAAAATAGATATTACTCGTATTCCACCAGTCAGAGACAGAGTAGGAAGAACAAAGGTGATTTTCATTTTTAAGTCCCGCTTAAGACTTTGACTCGCTTTCGGCGCTGCTACCAGCGCTGATGTTAGAGCGCAAAAGGAAAGAGGGGCGGGTGAATATTAATTACCGCTTTCCTAGTGTTTACATAGAATCCAACCGATCGAATGTTCGTAACACCCCAATATCTATCTATCCTAACTTCGCTGTCATTGCAATGATAATAACGATGGATGGGAGCACGGAACAGTTCCCATAGGGATAATTGGCAGGTAAGCGAAAGTTCCTCCTGAAGATAGATACCTCATCAAATAGGAGCTTTGTGCGCGACAAACACCAAGCTAGACAACACCCTCTGTTAAACATAACATCATTTACTCTCCAACAGACAGGAATGTACGGCCAACCGAATATCAGCCAACTTTTAGGGGCATAAAGGTAGCATTAACAACAATACGCAGTAGATTGACATCGCCTTTGGCCAAATTTTATACTGCATTCAATAGGGAAATTCTTACCTTGAGAATGGTGATTTCCCCATCGCTCTAACACATCTAAATATCGATCGGTGGCTGTGATTTTTTGGTAACGGTACGGTCGGTATTGCGTGACATAATATCCTATTTTCTCAAGATGTCAGAGATGGTGGTTTTCTCAGATACCTGCAGGGGCGCGATCGCGCGAATGACCGTTGTGGACGCGCGAAAGAGGGGAGAAAGCCGATTTTTCAAGCGATATCCCTCGCCCTCACTTGTCGTATGTTCCTGAAAAAACCTGCTTGAGGCGTCCACAGTTTGAAAAAATAGGTTGCCCAATCGTGCTACAGAACATAGAGTTTCACCGATATAAATTTAATTAGCTGCCTGAGTTTTAAATGTGTTAATAAAAGGCGATCGCCTGAAAAATTTGCCACAAGAGACTGCCACTGCGGGGCAGAGTATATGTAGCATTCCTGCCCAATTCCTGTCTAAGTAATTACCGTAACAAAACTTATGCAGAAATTATCAAATGACCCTATAAAGATCAAAGGAATACTCAAGGTGGATCGGCCTATCTCGTGCAAACCTTGACTCCTAAGCAGTAGCAGCAGCTTCGTGGTATGTATCAAACGATTTCGCCTACAAAAAATTTGATGTTATGAAAGCATAATTTTTCCTAAGTTGGCAATTCCAGATGACAATCGGTGTGCTCTTGAGGGCCGGGCCGCCGATGCTTGTAGCGATATGTTGGCCAGTTTTCATGCAGCTAAAATTATGCGATCGCAAGCAAAACAAAACCTACAATTCAATGCAGATGGCTTAAGGGAAAGCATCTGCCGGTGGGAAGATATGAACTTCGATTATTGCACAGCATCAGTCAATAGCCGAGTTCGGATATTCCGGCTGCTGAAGAATGGATTAGTTTCACAGTCAGCGATACTGGAATTGGAATGAATACAGAGTAAATTGAGAGAGTATTTCAAGCTTTTAGGCAAGCGGACGAGTCTACTACTCGCCGATACGGCGGTACGGGTTTGGGATTGGCAATCGCCCAGAAATTCTGTCAGATCATGGGGGGAGATATTAGTCGGGAGAACGAGTTGGGAAAAGTGTCAATTTTTACTGTATAATTGCCGACGATAGTCGCTGAAAAAGCAGCTAGTTAAAGAGGATTTGCCAACCAATAATTGCCAAGGCCAAATCTGCGATCGCGTGGCTGATATAACTCGACCAAAGCGAACGGTAAGTCAGATAAGAGTGCGACCAAATTATCCCGGCGGTGAAGACAGCTAAGGAACCTAAGATCACAGCCGGCCAGTCGCTGTAAGCTGCTATTACAAAAATGTGGTGGATCGTGAAAAATAGCGAACTCAGAAATATTGCTTTTGTCCCCGGTATGAGAATCTGGCACTTGTTGCAGACAAACCACCGCCAAGTAAATTCTTCAATCAGCGAGTTAACCAGCACAAAATATGCTTCTACAATCAAGTAAATAGTAGGGCGGCTAATACCTAATTGGTGCGATTTTTCTTTAGCAACTACAGGATCGATCCACTGCTGGCCAAAAAGGCTATAGATACCCAGAATTACCGCAAACATAAATATTCCCCAAATAGATCCAGCCAGCAACTCTTGGCGTTTGGGTAGGGATAAACTGAGCTTTTCGCGATCGACAAAAACAGACCACGCGATCGGAAAAACCAGCAACCAAACTTGAGACAATACTGACAGTGGTTGTCCCCAGCTTCCAGGGGCAATATACAAGGCTGCTATTATACCAATACTAGCAGCAGGGACAAGCAGTGTTAGAGCCAATAGTGCTTTTTTGCGATCGCCCATATCCAGCATTTTGCACGCTTCCTTTAAAAATAGGATTGAGATCAAAGGAAAAAGCTTGGTGGCGGCGGACAAGTTATACCACTTTCAATAAACAATGCAACTGTAGGCCAGTGTTCCAAACCCTTATGCAGTCAGCCATTCCCAAGTGTTGAATCTAAAAATTAAAATGGTATGAGTTTTGTGCCGCTTATAAAAGTGGCGCTTATTTGTTGCAACCAAAAATATGCAGTTGCACAAAATTGAAGACTCCGCTGCTTTAGCAGTTTTGATTGCAACTAAGTATGTATGCAAGCACAAGTTGATAATCTATTTGCATTTGGGGTTCAAAATACAATAATATGATTGAATCCTTCGTAGCTGTGTATTTTGGCTGAATGGCGATCGCAATTGATTTTGGAACTAGCAACACCGTCGTCGCTCGCTGGAATCAAGTCCTCCAGCAGCCCGAAACTTTGAAATTACCGGGATTGTCGGCAATCTCGGCTCAAAATCCGCCCCTAATTCCCAGTTTACTCTACGTTGAGGACGCTGCTCAAAGTAAAGTCATACTCGGTCAGCAAGTCCGCGACAAAGGCCTGGATTTGAGTGGAGATTCTCGGTTTTTCCGCAATTTTAAGCGGGGAATTGGCACTTCTGTTCAGGGTTTTGTGCCGGAACTTGACGGGCAACTTATTACTTTTGAACAAGTAGGTGAGTGGTATTTGAGCCAAATTGTGAGTTCAATTCGCCAACTGCCCTTGCCCGTAGATTCTTTGATTTTTACGGTGCCGGTAGATAGTTTTGAAGCTTACCGCCATTGGTTGGGAAAAGTGTCTCAATCTCTGCAAGTAGAACAGGTGCGGATGTTGGACGAACCTACGGCGGCTGCTTTGGGTTACGGTTTGGCCGATCGCGAAAATCTGTTAGTCATTGATTTCGGCGGCGGAACTCTAGACCTTTCTTTAGTGCGTTTGGACGCTTCCGCCGACAAAAAGCCCCTCGGTTTTATTCTTAAGTGGGGCGAAAAGCTATTAGCTGAATCTTCAGCGCAAAAAACAAAAGTTGCCCGGGTTTTGGCTAAAGCCGGACAAAATTTGGGCGGTTCTGATATTGATAATTGGCTGGTTGACTATTTTTTCCAAACAAAAGGGCTGGCAAAATCTCCGATAACAACGAGATTGGCAGAACGGTTAAAGATTCAGTTGTCTTTAGTAAATCAGGCAGTTGAGGTTTATTTTGATGACGAAAATTTTGAGAGTTACGAATTAGAATTAGACCGAGCTCGTTTTGAATCTATCCTCGCGGAACATCAATTTTTTGACAAACTAGACGACTGCATGAATCAAGTATTGCAGCAAGCGCGGCGCCAAGGCTTAGAAATTGGCGACATCGACGCAGTTTTGCTAGTTGGTGGTACTGTACAAATTCCCGCTGTTGGGCGTTGGGTGCAGCAATATTTCGATACGGCAAAAATTCGCTGCGACAAACCCTTTGAGGCGATCGCCCAAGGTGCTCTGCAACTGAGTCAAGGCATAGAAATCAAAGATTTTCTCTATCACAGTTACGGCATTCGCTACTGGAACCGCCGCGACAATTGCCACAGTTGGCACACTTTAATCAAATCCGGCCAGTCTTATCCGATGAGCGAACCGGTAGAATTAGTCTTGGGGGCTTCTTTAGAAAGTCAGCCAAGTATAGAATTAATTATCGGCGAATTGGGAGCGGAAACTGGCGGCACGGAGATATATTTTGACGGCGACAGGCTAATTACTCGCCAACTCGCGGGCCAAACATCGGTACAGCCCTTAAATGATAAAGAAGGAGCACGCAGCATCGCTCAATTGACGCCGCCTGGGTATCCGGGGAGCGATCGCATCAAAATCTTCTTCCGCGTTGACGAACAGCGCTTTTTACGAATTACCGTGGAAGATTTGCTGACAAATCAAACTTTGTTAGAGGATAAACCAGTGGTGCAGCTAAGTTAAGGATAGACTTTACAGGTAAGGTGCGCTTCGGCGCACCCTACGGATTGCCTTCAAATCAAGTTGTTAAAAGCCGATGAATTATAAACTACAATATCCACTCTCTCCCGAATTAGAAAAGTATCGCGACAGAATCGAAGCTACCATTAAACCTTACATCGAAATTCAAACCCAGAATAATGATGACGTTAATTGGTGGCAGAGTAAATTTGGGGGATTGCCCTATTTACCTAAAGGCTTTGAGTATCCAAAAACTGCTGACGCTAAATATTTATTCTTGCTAGCACAAATCAACTTTTCTGAAGTACCGCCTTTAGATGGTTTTCCCGATCGGGGAATTTTGCAGTTTTATATAGCTGACGATGACCTATATGGTTTAGATTTCGGCAATTACGCCAATGTAGATAATCCCGCAGTCGAGCAAAAATTCAAAATAATCTATTTTCCTCAGCCCGACTTCCAAATTGAAAACATCATTACCAATTATGATTTTTTCCCGCCACCCGAATATTTTCCGGTTGAGGGCTGTTGCAGCTTGCTATTTACTAAAAAATCTGCGCCGATTAGTAAAAATGACTGGCAATTTATCGAAGTTTTAGGAGCGGAATTTAACGATTTATTTATCTACCCTGAAATAGAGGATGAGTATCTAAAAATATCGCCTTACGCGGGTCATAAAATAGGTGGTTATCCTGATTTTACACAAGCCGATGTCAGAGAATATGCTATTAAGGGCGAGGGAGAACAAAAGCCAGAAATTCTTTTATTCCAAATGGATACCGACAGCAATGATACAGTAAATATCATGTGGGGAGACAGTGGTATAGGTAATTTTTTTATTGATGAAACAGCACTCAGACAATTAGATTTTAGTAAGGTTTTATACAATTGGGATTGCTGTTAAAAGCAGCAGTAAAATCAGCAGGTCTAAAAAAAACCTGGACTTATGCACTCCGAATAAAGAAACCGGGTTCTTTACCGAATCTACGGGCTGTAACGCCGTATTTCGCAAAAAAACCCGGTTTCTGACCACCATAAGTTCTAATAATGTTCGACTAAGCCCGATGCCCGATGGCCAATTCCCTAAACCTGAGATTTGTGCACCACCACGGGTGTTCCCACCGAGGCCCATTCAAATAGCCATTTAGCGTGATTGACAGCTACATTTGTGCAGCCGTGAGTAACGGGATTGCCAAACAAATTGTGCCAGTAAGCGCCGTGAATTGCCATGCCTCCGTCATAATACATTGTATAGGGAACGTCGGGCACGTCATAGTCCGGCCCAGTCATTCTAGTAACGCGGTGTTTGGTTTCAACGGCAAAGGTTCCCGTGCGGGTGGGAGTGGATGATTTGCCGCTGGAAATAATCACCGCGTAAACGGGTGTATTTCCTTCCCAAGCTATTAACCTTTGTCTTGACAAATCTATTTCAATCCAGCGTTCGCTGGATTGCTGCAACAGCATAATTTTATTGGCAATTGTGTTGTGCTGTTCGCTGGCAAATGCGGTCATTGAACCGCCGCAGAATGTAGCAAAAGTGAGGGCGCAGCCGGCACAGAAAGTTCCAGCGCGGCGGAAGTAAGTGGAGTTGATAATGCTGTTCATTTCTCACACCTGGTACTATTTTAGATTTTAGATTTTAGATTTTAGATTGGCTTGTCCTATTTTAGATTTTAGATTTGAAATGTTGGATTGGAAAGAGGGCTTAACAAGTTGTTAAAGTTTGGGCGAGAGTTTGGGCAATTTGGACGATCGCGCGCCAATCGCGATTTTCCACTAAGTGTTTAGGAAATAAGTCTCCGGCTAAACCAACGGCGATCGCCCCGGCGTCAATAAATACTTTGGCATTTTCCAGCGTCACCCCGCCAGTGGGAATTAAAGGAATGTTTCCCAGAGGGCCTTGCAGGCTTTTCAGGTAAGCTGCGCCTCCCAAAGCCGATATCGGAAACACTTTAACGCAGGTAGCGCCTGCTTGCCACGCCGTCACAATTTCCGTAGGAGAAAAAGCACCGGGGACGATCGGCACTCCGGCATCAACTGCTGTTTTAATCATAGTTAAATCGGTGTGGGGAGTAAACAGAAATTGAGCGCCACAGTCTATTGCTTGCTGCAACTGTTCTAAGTTTAATAAAGTGCCAGTGCCAATACTAAAAGTAGGGAATTCCGAGCGGAGTTCGGCAATCAATTCAGCGGCTTTGTGGGTGTTCCAAGTAATTTCAATAAACTGGATTCCTCCGGCTGCTACCGATGAAGCCATGTGCCGAGCGAGTTCTTTTTCGGAGGAACGGATGACTGCGATCGCCCGGTGTTTTTTTAGTAGTGTCAACCAAGATAGATGATTCATGCTAACTGATTTTGCCCCCAGATAATTCAATACAGTTCAGATCGGAAGACCGAGCGGTTGAAACCGCGTCTATACAAACAAAACCCACCTCCGTGGGTTTCCCAGGGGGCGGTTAAAATTGCGTTATTTTCTTTACACCACAGGCGAGTGGACTGCGTTTGACTCGCTAGCGAGAGTAAGTAAAGCCTCAGCATCGCTCGGTTGTGCCATCCATATTACCGCCATTTGCATAACCTTGGTCTACCCGTTGTAATGAGCAACAACTTTAGTCACTTTTCCGGTTGAACTGACTTCCATAAACTCACCTGCCTTCGTGCCTTTTTGGTTGATGTAGTAAAGGACAACACTGGAAACTCCCCACATCACATCAAGCAACTCAAACTTGAGGTCAGGATAAACTTCCAGCCCCTTTTTGAAGTAGTTTCGTAGCGCTTCTTTGCCTGTCACTGTCCCAGATGGTTCGTTTAGCAGTTGCGCTGCGACAGGCGATATCAGAATTACATCTTCTGCGTAATGGGACATGATTCGATCGAGGTTATGAGTATTCCAAGCTTCTACCCACTCAAGTGCAAGTTCACGCGCTCTATCTTCAGTGACGATCATGGTTTGCTACTCCAATCCTTTTTTTCGCTGCTTCCTGTGTACCCACAAAAAAATCGGGGCGATTCCAGACAATCCCAGAATCACCCCAATTATCGATTTCAAATTTTAGATTAAATCTAAAATCCCAAATCTAAATTGTAAAATCGATTAGGCGATCGTCGCCATCTTGACATCGCTGTTGGCCAGCAAATTTTGCAATTCATCAGCATCCACAGTTTCCTTTTCAACTAGCATATCTGCCAAAGCATTAAGGACGTGGCGGTTGCCGACGAGTACATCTTTAGCGCGGCGGTAAGCTTGCTCTACCAACAAACGCACTTCATCGTCGATCGTCGCTGCGGTTTCTTCAGAGAAATCCCGTTCAGCCATGATATCGCGACCCATGAACATATTGCCTTGTTGGCGACCCAGAGCTACAGGGCCTAGCCGATCGCTCATTCCGAAGCGAGTCACCATTTGGCGCGCTACTCTTGCCACTTGCTGCAAGTCGTTCGACGCACCGGTTGTTACTTCTTCTTCGCCGAAGACAATCTCTTCAGCAATGCGGCCGCCCAAAGCTACGGCCATTTGATTTTGCAAGTAAGAGCGAGAATACAAGCCAGAATCCATCCGATCTTCGCTGGGTGTGAACCAAGTCAAACCGCCAGCGCGACCGCGGGGGATAATGCTAATTTTTTGCACGGGGTCATAATCGGGCATCAGCGCACCGACTAAAGCGTGACCGGCTTCGTGGTAAGCTACCAAAGTTTTGCGCTTTTCGCTCATCACGCGGTCTTTCTTTTCCGGGCCTGCCAGCACGCGGTCGATCGCATCGTTGACTTCATCCATCGAGACTTCGGTCAAGTTGCGACGGGCGGCTAAAATTGCTGCTTCGTTGAGTAGGTTGGACAAATCCGCACCGGTGAAACCGGGTGTCCGGCGGGCGATTTTTTCCAAGTCCACGTCTTTCGACAAAGTTTTGCCGCGGGCGTGAACGTTGAGAATTTCTAGGCGGCCTCCGAAGTCGGGGCGATCGACTACAACTTGGCGATCGAAGCGACCCGGACGCAGCAGTGCGGCATCCAGTACGTCGGGGCGGTTCGTGGCAGCAATCAAAATGATGCCAGTATTGCCCTCAAAGCCGTCCATTTCTGTCAGCAACTGGTTCAGGGTTTGTTCCCGTTCGTCGTTACCACCGCCCAAACCAGCGCCCCGCTGGCGGCCTACGGCGTCAATTTCATCGATAAATACGATACAAGGAGCGTTAGATTTAGCTTGTTCAAACAAGTCGCGGACGCGGGAAGCACCGACACCCACGAACATTTCCACAAATTCTGAACCGGAAATCGAGAAGAAGGGAACGCCTGCTTCTCCAGCCACTGCTTTTGCCAGCAGGGTTTTGCCAGTTCCGGGAGGGCCGACCAGCAGCACGCCTTTGGGGATTTTTGCTCCGACTGCGGTGAAGCGGTCTGCATTTTTCAGGAAGTCCACGACTTCTGCGAGCTCTAGCTTGGCTTGTTCGATGCCGGCCACGTCGCCGAAAGTCACCTGAGTTTGTGGCTCCATTTGGACTCTAGCTTTGGATTTGCCAAAGTTCATGGCTTGGTTGCCGGGCCCGTTTTGCGCGCGCCGCACCAGGAAAAACAGTCCCACCAAAAGCAGAATCGGGAAGAACAGGCTGCTGAGGGCTTTTACCCAGAAGCCTTCGTCGCTTTGGGGCAGAACTGAAATATCTACGTTATTTTTGGTCAGGATGTTGATCAGTTCGGGGTCGTTCGGCAGGTTAACGAGTACCTTGTTGCCGTCCTGGGCTGTGACCAGGGCTTTGCTGCGATCTGAACTGATATTTATTTTGTCTACTCTCTTGCCTTCGACTTCCTGAATGAATTGACTGTACTTCCAAACTTCGCGGCTTGGGGGCTGTTTGTCAAAAAAAGCCGTTGCTAAGGCAATGACTACAATAGCCAGCAGTGCGTACAGGCCAGCGTTTCTCCAGCGTTTATTCACCGAGGTCGATCCTCCTAATTTTTAGTCCCTGTGATTTGGGAATTTTTATTTATGTTCATCAATCTTAACGTAATTGTAACTTGTTTTTGTGTGGTGAGGATTCCCGACCATGCTGCGGCGGTCTGAAGTGAGGTTGTGGAAACCGAACAGCCCTGGGCGTCGTCAAGAGATGCGGGTGCTTTACTAACGGTTGCTTTTGTGCATACAATATTAAGTTGTATTTGTCAAGGGTTTTGTAAAAGTGGCGATCGCCCGACTGTGCTATTTTGGTAGCCGAGTTAGCCTATTGTGAAGAAGCTGTGGACTAACAGCTAATTTTGACTTTTGTCTTGTCGCACTAAAAAAATAATTTAAAACAATGGCAATTAAATCATCAATGGCAATTGATTTTATTCGTAACTTTGTTCAACCTGG
Source organism: Microcoleus sp. D2_18a_D3 (assembly GCF_036702455.1). Taxonomy (NCBI): domain Bacteria; kingdom Bacillati; phylum Cyanobacteriota; class Cyanophyceae; order Oscillatoriales; family Microcoleaceae; genus Microcoleus; species Microcoleus sp. D2_18a_D3. The sequence goes on along the minus strand of NZ_JAUBTK010000013.1, from coordinate 49,982 downwards.
ACAACTGGTTTTTGATATCGGCGCAAACATCGGGCAAAAAGCAGATATCTATGCTGCCGCTGGAGCGAAAGTAATATGCTTTGAACCCCAGCCAAACTGTGTCAACATCCTGACCGAAAAATACCAGCACAATCAAAATATCGTCATCGTTAACAAGGGATTGGCAGAACAAGCAGGAACAATGCAGCTTTCAGTATGTACTGATGCCAATTACATATCAACTTTTTCTAAAAAATGGAAAACAGGACGTTTTGCGAACTACGAATGGAATCAAACTGTTACAGTAGAAGTTACCACCTTAGATGAGATGATCGAAGTGTGGGGGCGTCCGCATTTTTGCAAAATCGATGTTGAAGGATTCGAGTATCAAGTATTACAGGGACTATCTACACCAATTCCTTATATATCATTTGAGTTTGCCATAGAATTTTTTGACGATACAAAAAAGTGCATAAACCACCTGAAAAGTCTCGGATACAAGCTTTTCAATTTTGCCAACGGCGAGCAAACTAATTTAGTATTTCCTGAATGGGTTTCCGAGGAACACCTTGCCAATTACCTACAGTCTACCAATGACTCCTTACTGTGGGGAGATATCTATGCGAAATTTGAGACCAATCAACATCATATTTCGGGTGGCATAATAGCTCACAATAGCCGCAATGAAGTGATAGCAACCAAAGGATATCTCAACTTACAAAAGCTTTGCCAGGAACACTCCATTACCCCGCGCGGCCTCATCCACATAGGAGCCCATGAAGGGCAAGAAATGAAGGAATATCAAGAAATGGGTCTGCCAAAAGTGTTGTTCGTTGAGGCTAACCCTTCTGTCTTTGAAAGGTTGAAACAGAATATAGCTGGACTCCCTAATGTGTGGGCAGCAAATTGCGCTGTCAGCAACGAAAATGGTACAGTCAATCTGCGCGTGAATTCCCACGATATGAGTAGCAGCATTCTGCCCCTGAAGCTGCATAAAGATATTTACCCTGGCATGGTAGAGGTCAATCAAGTTACCGTAATCTCGAAAACTCTTGACGCACTTCTGGAACAAAGCCCCTTCACTTCATCGGATTTTAATATCATTAATATTGATATTCAAGGGGCAGAACTTTTGGCTTTTCAAGGCGCTGTCGAGACTTTAAAGTATATAGATGCAATTATCACAGAAGTTAATCGCGAAGAACTTTATGAAGGGTGCGCGTTAATTGACCAAGTGGATGATTTTCTATCATCATACGGCTTTCAGCGAGTAGCGATGGCAAATCCTTCCCATCCATCTTGGGGAGATGCTTTTTATGTCAAAAGAACACTTCCGAGTCAAGATGGGGACAATTTTAGTTTAAGTGGCTTGTCTGTAAATGCGATCGACAATCCAGTCATCGCAACCAGCATAGCACCGGGAAATATTGACAATCAGCGGGCTGCTGTCGAAAGCTGGCGATTGCTGGGATTTTCCCCTGTTTCGCTCAATAGCCCCGAAGAAATTAGCCAACTACAGCCCATCTATGAAAATGTTACTTTTCATGCGGTAAACCGCGATGCACGGGTTGAGGCGGGAAGACCGCTAGTGTATCTTGATGATATGTTTGCATATTTGCGCGATCGCCCTGCAAAAATCTGTGGCATAGTCAATTCAGATATCCGCCTGAAAGCCGACGGCGATTTAATTTCATTTATCTGCCAACAAGGTGAAAATGCCGTAATTTTTGGTTCGCGAACTGATGTTGATTCTCCCGAAAAAGCAGGGGGAGAAATTTATGCTAAGGGGTTTGATTTCTTCTTCTTTGACAAGGAATTATTAAAACATTTTCCTAATTCTCAATTCTGCTTAGGTCTCCCTTGGTGGGATTTGTGGATACCGCTGATGGCTCAGCAAAAAGGGTTGACTGTCAAATATTTAGAAACTGCGATCGCGTATCATATCAAACACCCGGTGAATTACATCAACGATTATTGGCAAAAAATGGGAATTCACTTCATGGGATTTTTCCAGCCGGATTTGTCCCGGAAATTTCAGGAAATGCTGTCCAATAATCCCAATCTGTTACAAGGAGAACTAACAAGTGTTGCTGTACAAGCTGGGCAAATGATTGACAGAAATCAGCAGAGAATTAGATATGAAACTAGCGACCCAATTAATTTAGAGCGCTCAGTATTTGATAATTCGCAGCCTGTCCCGTCGGCTTTTAAAGTATCTGCGCTCGTTTCTACTTACAATTCCGAAAAATTTATCCGTGGCTGCTTGCAGGACTTGGTAGAGCAAACCTTGTACAAACAAGGCCAACTCGAAATCATAGTAATTGACAGCGGTTCCCAAGAAAACGAACAGTCTGTTGTGCGAGAATTTCAAGCAAAATATGCGAATATTGTGTACGATCGCACTTCTGACCGCGAGACATTATATGCAGCCTGGAATCGAGGCATTAAAATGTCGCGCGGAGCTTACATGACTAATGCTAATACCGATGACAGACACCGCCCCGATGCCCTAGCAATCATGGCGAAATACTTGGATGAAAATGCCGCAGTAAGTCTGGTTTATGCTGACCAATTAATCACCAGCACAGCTAACGATACTTTTGCAAAAACCCAAGCAGAAAAGCGTTGGAATTGGCCAGCCTTTGACTACAGCGAACTCGAACGGCGCTGCATTATTGGTTCCCAACCGATGTGGAGAAAATCGCTGCACGAAAAATACGGCTATTTCCGAACCGAATTTACGGCGGCTGGCGATTATGAATTTTGGCTGCGGATTGGCAAAAGCGAAAATATTGTGCACTTGCCCGAAATTCTCGGTTTGTACTATAAAAATCAACAAGGTTTGGAACATGGATCGCAATTATCCCAGCAAGAAGCTTACCAAATATGGGATGAATACGGCATCCGCCAACGAGGGATCGTACATATTTCTTCGGTTCCTGTCTCGGTTTTTGCCTCGGAACTGAATGCGTTACCTTATCGCACACCCGCACAGCCACTTATCAGCGTAATTATCCCCTGCTACAATCACGCGAAATATGTCAGAGAAGCTGTTGAAAGTGTTGTCAGTCAGACTTATCAAAACTGGGAGTGCATAATTGTCAATGACGGCAGCACGGATGATACCAGCAACTTCGCAAATTATTTAATTCAACTGTATCCTCAAACATCGATTCGCCTCATAGATAAACCCAACACGGGGCCCGCTGATTCGAGAAATGTTGGCGTTCAGCAGTCGTCAGGAAAGTTTATTTTATTCCTAGATGCTGACGATCGAATTCATCCGAATTTTCTAGAGGAGTGCTTGGAAATTTTATTAGCAAAACCGCAGGTGGGTTTTGTCTATACAGATATGCAGCACTTCGGAGCCAACTGTGATTTAGTGATCCACGGTGATTTCGATCCCAATCGGTTTTTGAGAGACAATCAAGCTCCCGTTAGTTCTTTATTTAGAAAGGGAATTTTCGAGGAAGTAGGCGGGTTGAAAAAAGTGATGAAGCTGGGATGTGAAGACTGGGAATTTTGGGTGTCGGCCTATGAAAAAGGCTGGTTAGGGTATCGATTACCTAAGCCTTATCTCTATTATAGGCAGCACGGTGACGGCTCTAGCCGAACCCAAAAAATGGCTAGCGTTCGCGCAAAATTATACTTAATGAGAGCTCTCATTATTCACCTGCACTCTCAACTTTACCAACCCGAAGAAGTCCGTTGGTCAGAGGAAATTTTGCAGCAACATAGCCACTTAATAGCTGATGAATTAGTTCCCGAAAACAAAATAGCGCAACTTTTAAATTCGCTATCTCAATACTTGGGAGAGTATCAAAAAGACCAGTCTAACCCAGTAAGCCTCGCTAACATCAGCCAATGTCGTACGCAACTTACCAATTATTGGCTGAATCTGCCCCCCGATCAACTGGTAAATGCCTATGCCGACGATGCAGGTAAGGCACATCAGATACTCCTGAAGAGCGACATTAAAGATGAGCCGCTAACCCACGCCGAACAGAGTTTTGTTAATGAATTAGCTGCAAATATTGCCAAAGGATTTAATGACCCAAAAGCCATCAATTACCTGCTAGCAGCTATGCTTTACCGACGTGCCGATCAATTGCCGCTCAAGTACGATCGCGCTCAAATTCCCAACTGGTTTGCCAATGACTATCTCAAATTTATGTTTGGCAGTCCCAACCTGTTTCAAACAGTTGGAGAAGCCGACAACTACTATCAATTTATCCAGGGATGGGTCAATTACATTCATAGCAATATATTCAACAATCCCGATTCGCAACTTTGGCAAAATATTGCCTTATTTTTCTCGCAAGTTGCTAACTTTATCCCGCTTTATTTTGCCACGGCAAACCTACGCGATATTTACACCAAACGGGCGGAAATAATCGAGTTTTCGCTCAAAAATCGCGGTAGTTCCATTGATTGTATCTTCCCGGCGCGATCGCCAAATCGGACAAAAATCCGCCTCGGCATCATCAACGACCATTTCACGCCCCAAACCGAAACCTTCGCTACCATCCCGGTTTTCGAGCATTTAAACCGCAACCAGTTCGAGATATACCTGTACGCGCTCAACACCAGTGGCCACCAATTAGAACAATACTGTCAAAGTCGCGCCGACAAACTGGTTGCACTCCCGAAAGACTTTGCATCGCAAGTCCAAACAATCCGCGCCGACGACTTAGATATCCTGTTTTTCGGTACGAATTTAACAGCTATTAACAAACCGCTGACTTCACTAGCAATGCACCGTTTAGCGCGGGTACAAACTACATCTTTCTGTTCCCCGACAACCACCGGAATCCGGCACATGGATTACTACATCGCAGGCCAATTTACCGCGCCGGATGCTAGTTATCAAGAACAATATCGCGAACAGTTGGCTGTTCTCGAAGGCAGCGGTTTTTGTTTCAAATACGCAACAGAATCGGAAATAGCTACAGTTAAACCTACCCGCCAAAGTCTGGGGATTTCAGACAATACAACAGTTTTTATCTCCGGCGCCAACTTCTACAAAATTCTGCCGGAGTTGAGAGAGAGTTGGGTAAAAATTCTAGCTGCTGTACCCGATTCAATCTTGATTTTCTATCCCTTCGGGCCGGCTTGGACTCGCACCTATCCGGCGACACCTTTTGTCAACAATCTGAACGCTGTCTGCGCTAAATACGGCGTCAATAACAACCGCTTGCGCTTCATAAAACAACTGCCTAGTCGCGCGGATGTGAAAGAATTTTTGCAGCTAGCAGATGTTTATCTAGATTCCTATCCTTATGCTGGGGCCACATCGTTAATTGATCCTTTGCAAGTAGGATTGCCGGCTGTGGTTGTGGAAGGAAATGCTTTGCGGTTCCGCCAAGGTTCGGCGATGCTGCGGGAACTGCAAATGCCTGATTTAATTGCTTATGACGAAGCATCTTACATTCAACTAGCAGTTACCCTCGGCACTAACCCGCAATTGCGGCAGCAAAAACGGCAGGAAATTCAGCAGAAAATGCAAGCTAATCCGGCTTGTTTTGACAGTGTGGCATACTCTGGGGCGATCGGCAAATTATTCCAAGAACTCTTTGGCAACTGGCAAAGCAGCCACCTGGAAGCATCGCGCAACTTACAGGATAGCATTCCCAAGCAGCCAGATTTTGACGAGATTCTCTCGAACACCGTCAACCTTTATCAGAGAAACTCCTCAAACATCTCAGCAATATCCGAACTGCGTCAAATCCGCAAACAAATCGCTGATTTTTGGCTGAACGTTCCCGCCGAAAACCTCGAAGCAGCCTACAAAAGCGCTTCAGGTAAGAGCTATCAAATCCTGCTCAAGAGCGACTTCCAACGTCAACCCATGATCGAAAGCGAACAAATGTTTTTGCAGCAATTAACCCAGATTAGCAAAGGATTAGTGCATCCCAAAGCTGTCAACGCCTTGCTTGCCGCGATGCTGTATTTCCCGCCGGAAACCATGCGAATTCCAGACGCTCGCAACCGTTTGCCGCACTGGTTAATTCGGGATTACGAACAAGTTTTTGAGACGGAAGCCGCCGCCAAGTCGGATTCAACTTCTGACTTGCTAGCTCAATACATTCAATCGCCACAATTTGCGAATCAACTATTAGGATGCGTCAATCTTTACCGCATCGATCCGTCTGACGAATCGGTAGTTTTGGAACTCCGCCAAATCCGAAAACAAATGGCTGATTTTTGGCTGACTCTTCCTTCAGAGAAACTCGAAAGTTTTTACCGAGGAGAAGTTCGCAAGGGATATAAAGCACTACTCGGATGTGGCTTGCAAGCAGAAGCAATGACGGAAGCAGAACAAAAATTTTTGCAGCAATTGACCGAAATTAGCAAAGGGTTGGTGCAGCCTCAAGCTATCAATGCTCTGCTGGGTGCGATGCTGTACTTTGTTCCGGGAAAAATGCGGGTTCCCGATGCTCGCACCCGCTTGCCGCAGTGGTTGGTTGAAGATTACGAAAAGGTGTTTGAAAGCGCATTTGCGACAACAGAACAAACACTTGTCACACAAGATTATCTGCCGCAGTTTCTCAATCAATTAACTGCTGCCGTCAATCTTTATGAAATAGACCCGACGGCTGAATTGGTAATAGCAGATTTGCGGCATATTCGCAAGCAAATCGCCGATTTGTGGCTGAGCGTTTCCGGCGAACAAGTAGAAGTTTTGTACCGGAGCGATTTTGGCAAGGGTTACAAAGCAATGCTGGGCAGCGGGTTTATTAAGGAGCCGCTGAATGAGAGCGAGCGCGAGTTTTTTAATTCGTTGGTTGTTGAGTTGAGTAAAGGGTTTGGAACGCCTAAAGCTGTAAATAATTTGTTGGGGGCGATGCTGTTTTGTCGCCCTGGACTGTTACGGGTTCAGGATGCAAATACTTGCTTGCCTCCGTGGTTGTTGGAGGATTACGAGCAGTTGGTTGGGGGTGCCGTTAAGGTGGCTGTGGGGTAAACGAAGGCGGAGTAGGCGATATCTGTAGGGAAACGGCACTGCCCATTAGTGTCAACTTAAGCTTTTAGTCCGCCAGTTCTCCCGCTCACCCGGCAGTCCGCCAGGGAATGAATTCCCTGTCTAATAGCGAAAGTCCTCTGAAAGAGGACTGAGAAGAAGAATTCTTAACTCATTAGTCCTCTTTGAGAGGACTTTCGCTTTGAGGCAGGGGTTTCAACCCTTGCCGGACTATGGGTTTTACCTTAAGTTGACACCCCTTGGGCACGGCGCCGTGTCCGTAAGAGGAGACGGCAGTGCCGTTTCCCTACTGGAATACGCTTGATTGTTAAGGGCAAAAGAAATGCTTCAATTATATAGAAACGGTGAAAATGGAGAAATAATTAGAGGCAAAGGGTTGTCGGCATTTATACACAACGGGGACTACTACGCCGAAACTATCGGAGTTTTTGAGGACGGTATGATCGATTGTTGGGAATTGGTTAACTTTGAGGAATTCAAAACCAAAGTTGCTGAGGGATGGGTTGTTACCGAAGTTCCCCAGGGTGCGAGGATAAGCTGTCACCACCTCTACTACGGAAACTCGACTTTAGAGTTCTATGTAGAGATTGATGATTTTGTAAAAGAAGTGGAAGATACGATAAACCGGCTTCAGGGCAAGCAAACAGTTGCAGAGACTTGTATTCAAGCCTTTGGTAGATTCCTAACCTTGCCAACAAAAGAAAATAAAAGTAGCTTGCAAGAAGCTTACAATGCTATTCCCAAACATCTGAGAATTTATGTGCTTGGTGATATGGATTGTAAAGATTCTGCTATCAGAATGTGTATCGAAGATACAGAAGTTTCCCAGAAAATTCTAGAAAGCTTTAAGAGGCACTATGAATGGATCTTGGAACGGTTAAATTAAGCGAAGGTAGGTATGTGTAAATAAACTTTGGTATATCACAAGAAGTAAAGCTATCATAAACCTTGCGATTGCTTCGTTTCACTCGCAATGACATACTCACGTATTTTACAGCTCATTTACTAATATCTGAATCTTCAGTATTATCCCAAACTGTATCTAGTGATGTTTGACTCGCTTGAAGCCAAAACTCAGCTTCTTCATCAGGTAAGAGTGTTACTAATACTTTTGCTCCTTCGGGTAATTCTGATAACTCCAGCAGTTCAATTTTCCCTTGTCGAACCGTAGCCCAAAGTGTTTTCAGCATATCCACCTCATAAACTGTGCTTTATGCAATTTGCCGATTTTTGGTAAGTTGTCGCACTGAGCGACTAATTACAACCTCACATACATAGATCGAGGAAGTATTTAAGCCTGATTTAGGATCAATTTAACACAAGTTCTGGCTGATGAGTCTCAAACAAAGGGCGAGTTACCTGACGCAGTAGCACTGTTTCTAAACTGCCTTCTACTACACTTTCTGCTTCTATTTCCAACTCCCCCCACACTAGCCGATCGCCTTGATTGGGCATTTTACCTAAATTGTGGATCGCGAATCCGGCGATTGTTTGGTAAGCTTGGTTAGTCGGCAGGTTTAACCCGAGTTTTTCGTTAACTGCTGTCACTTCCCATACGCCAGAAATTAGTGCGGAATGAGCATCTTTTTGGACGAGAGTTGCCTCGGCAGGGGACACCAGCGGTTGAGACTCTTTACTGGTAATCCAACCAGTCAGCAGCCGCACGGTACCGTTGAGAATTGCTAGCAGCGGCCACAGTAATTTTGAGCAGAGTTCGAGGGCCGGCATCAGCAGCAAAGCGGTGCGTTCTGGGGCGTGGGTTGCTAATACTTTGGGGATGAGTTCTCCTAAGACTATTTCTACGTAAGTTACTAAGATAAAAGCTGCGGGAACTGCGATCGAATGAGCAGTCAGCATAGCGGGAAAATGACCGATCGGCAATTTGTCGATCCACGGTTCGATCCAGTGTACAGTCGCTCCCTCACCCAACCAACCCAACAGCAAACTCCCTGCTGTTGTGCCAGTTTGAGTCACAGACAGGTAATGCGGTATGTTGTTCTGAGCTTGGTGGACGAGTTCAGCGGTTTTAGCGGTTGGGCGATCGTCCGAGTGAGCAAGTTGGCGGATTTGATGGCGATCGGCTGATACTAATGCTAGTTCTGACGCCACAAAAAAGGCGATTAAAAGTGTTAAGCCCGCCAACATTGCTAATCTCAGCGTTGTTTGAGCGACTTCTATTTCTAGGCAAGTAAGGTTGTTCAAGATAGAGATATAATATGATAGATGTTTTAAGTTAATTATTTTATTTTAGCTGGGGATTGAGATAGATCGATCGCCAGACATTGTGGATCTCCGCACTACCCGTATTCGTAGGTGTGGCTGCACCTTACCCGTAGAACTTGTAAACTCTTTCTCTTCTCTTCCTTCGCGCCCTAGCGCTTACGCGCCGCTTCGCTAACGCACCTCGAAGCGGTTCGTTTTAACTGAGATATTGCACGATTCTCAATTACTTTTTTAGGAACAGGCAAGATGCCTGTTCCACAAGAAGACTCATTCTTTGTGGAACGGGCATCTTGCCCGTTCTTGACAATGGTGCAAGATATCAGTTTTAACTGAGATATTGCACCATTCTCAATTACTTTTTTAGGAACAGGCAAGATGCCTGTTCCACAAGAGATGAATTTTATTGTGGAACAGGCATCTTGCCTGTTGTTGACAATGGTGCAAGATGTGAGTAAAAAAAAGAATCCAATTCAAAAAGCCCGAACTCATTGCTGTATCAACTCTCCCTTACTCCCCGGAGCGAGTTAATTTCCGTAAAAGTCTGCACCGGATCGGACTTCAACCCGCCTTGAATGTAATTCAACTTCACTTCTTCTAACAAATCCGACAGCAGCGACTGCAATTCCCCAAGAGTTTTCTCATCTTGCAATTCCCGCCGCAAACTTTGATTAAATTCTTGGCTGAAATTATCGAGAATTTTTCTACCTTTATCGTCTTCATAAGTAGTAGCTACCACATCCACAGCAGTTTGAGCCAAATAATTCGCTACCTGTTCCGTCATCTCAGTAGGCAAAATGTTAATCGGAGAGAAATTTTGCAGCATTTGATAAAAATCCGACTGTTTGATTGTTGTTTCCAAATTGTGGTGCAGCAATTCTTCCAAATCCGGTTGCACCTGCGGCAAAACTTTGTAAATTGTCAGATCCAAAATCCGCTTGGTAATTTGTTCGATCGTATTTTCCTGATTGACGTGAAGGTACGGCTGCTGCGCCAGCAACATCTGCGCCGCGTCGCCCTGTTTGATCGAACTTTTAGCTTGATTGATAAACCGCACCATCATGTATTCCGACATCGTATTGGCTAAATAAGCCACCGGTTCGTAGGTAACTTGAGCAACTGCGCGATCGAGATTCACCAAACCCGACTTGTGAAGCCGCACCAATACCGGCAGAATGCGGCACCCCTGCCAAATCGGGATCACCAGAAACACCTCGTACCAGCGCCTTAGCAGAAAATCAAACCAAGTTACCCCTGGTTTACGGCGGGTGTGGAACAGACTTTTCATCAAAAATTCCGCCCCAAAAAAACCGATAAAAAACGTATCAATTCGCCAAAACTGGTCAGCGCTTTTCAAATATTCGGGATTTGCTAAACTCGAATCAATGCCTTTAATCGGGTCATAAATTTTAACTAAACCCGGAAAAAAGCTCTGATAAACAGGGCGCAACTGAAGGTAACTGAAATGGAAAAGCACCAGCAAGAAATTGACCACCGCTACTAAGGCGCTCAATTTAGCCCAAGAAATTGCTTTTTTGGACTGTTTTACATCGGTGTTGTTAACAGTTGTGTGGGAATCTGACATAAAAGTAATTTTCCGAATTTGCTAATCGATAAATCTATCTTGTGGCCGACGCTAAAAAACTCCTAATCTCTTAAAATCCCTGGGTGAACGCTAAGTATAAGGAAACCAAAGACCGTGAACTTAAAAACAGTCATATCGCTGCTCAAACAAACTTTTACTGAATGGCAAGAAGATAAAGCGCCAACCTTAGCGGCCGCCCTAGCCTATTACACAGTCTTCTCCCTCGCCCCGCTGCTAATTATCGTAATTGCGATCGTCGGTTTAGTCTTTGGTGCAGAGGCAGCCGAAGGTCAAATCGTCGCCCAACTGCAAAGTTTAATCGGCAAAGATGGCGCCCAAACCGTCCAAGAACTCATCCTCAAAGCCTCCGAACCCAAGTCGGGAATGATTGCTACTATAGTCGGCATCGCTACACTTTTGTGGGGCGCTTCCAACGTGTTTACTAATCTCAAAGAAGCCCTCAATACTATTTGGAATGTTTCACCGCCCCCCGGAAGAGGAATCTGGGGATTTCTGCAAGACCGCGTATTGTCTTTTGCCATGATTTTAGGCATAGGCTTTCTACTGCTAGTATCTTTAGTAATTAGTGCCATTTTAGCCGCCGTCAGCTATTGGTTGAACGGCTTGCTGCAATTACCAGTCGGCATTTGGCAGATTGTGGACTTTGCTCTCTCCTTTGGCGTAGTTACGCTGCTTTTTGCCTTAATTTACAAACTCTTGCCCGATGTCCATCTTGCCTGGAATGATGTTTGGATCGGCGCCGCCATCACCTCAGTGCTGTTTACGATCGGCAAATCCATAATTGGAGTTTACCTCGGAGGTAGCGGTATCGCCTCTACCTACGGTGCTGCGGGATCGTTCGTGATTATCCTGCTTTGGATTAATTATTCCGCTCAAATTCTCTTCTTAGGTGCCGAGTTTACCCAAGTTTGGACTAACCGATACGGCTCCAGAATGCCCGGTTCGCGAAACAATATCCTCAACAGCGAAAACGGGGAACCCTCCGCACGCAAACATCGGAAGAACTCTTAACATTAGACAAACGGGAAATTTGAGGTTAAACTCGCACTTCTGGTTTGACAGAAGAAGCAAGAAGGAAGAGGGAAAAAGGCAGAAGGTGCAAGGCGGAACGAAAGAAAAATTTTGAATGCAATAACTTTGCTTTTTTTTTCGCTTCCCCTGTAACATTCGGTCTTAGGGACGACCGACTTCTGCTTTCTCGAAAGCCCTACTTATTTATTCAGAGGGGTAAAATTCTACCTTCTGCTGACCTCGCATCTCTAGCAGCAAGCTGAAAGCAGGCTCTAGTTAGATATGGCTGAATCTGCGAGTTTGACAAAGGCAAGAATACGGAAAATTCCCTTCACCCTCGTTCATTTCTATTTAAATTATCTATAGTTTTATCTGCTGCACGTCTCTGTCAGCAGAAGGAAGTCGTCTGTCAATTTTTCCCTGTAACTTATCCCTGAAGGATGATTTCTCGATCCCGCGTTTTCACTTTAATACAAATTAGCTAGAAGATGACAGTCCCGGCGCAGCAGCCAAAATTGCACTTTCAATCTTCTCCAGAAATATTTTTAATATTTGGTAAACAATCATGATTTCATTAACTAAAAAACGCATCGCTCTCATATCCGTACACGGTGATCCCGCTGTGGAAATTGGCAAAGAAGAAGCGGGCGGGCAAAATGTTTACGTGCGTCAAGTAGGCGAAGCTCTGGCTAAACAGGGGTGGCAAGTTGATATGTTCACCCGCTCATCCGATCGCCAACAAGCAAGAATTGTACAGCACAGTCCGAATTGCCGGACAATTCGGCTAGTAGCAGGGCCACAAGAATTTATTCCCCGCGACGAACTCTACGGATATTTACCAATCTTTGTTCAAGAATTTCAAAAGTTTCAGTTAGAGTCAGGCTTTCAATATCCCTTAGTTCACACAAATTACTGGCTGTCTTCTTGGGTGGGAATGGAGTTGAAAAAATCGCAACCTCTGCAGCAAGTTCACACTTATCATTCTTTGGCTGCAGTTAAATACAAGTCGGTTTCGACAATTCCGATGATTGCCAAAACCAGGCTGCAAGTCGAAAAAACACTTTTGGAAACAGCCGATCGCGTCGTGGCTACCAGCCCTCAAGAAAAAGAACACATGAGGTTTCTGGTTTCCTCAAAAGGAAATATTGACATCATTCCCTGCGGTACCGAAATTGAACGGTTCGGCTCGATCGCCCGATCGACCGCCCGCCGCCACTTGGGCATAGCCCCCGAAACCAAAGTCGTGTTGTACGTCGGCCGTTTCGACCCCCGCAAGGGCATAGAAACCTTAGTCCGCGCCGTCAGTCTGTCGGCGGTGCCCAAAGCCGATTTAAAACTCATAATTGGCGGCGGGTGGCGTGAGGGGGAAAGCGACGGCAAAGAGCGCGATCGTATCGGCAGCATCGTTGAAGAACTCGGGCTGAGCGACATTACCAGTTTTCCAGGCGCCTTGAGCAGAGACATTCTCCCCGGCTACTACGCCGCCGCCGATGTCTGCGTCGTTCCCAGCCACTACGAACCCTTTGGTTTAGTCGCCATTGAAGCGATGGCCTGCGGCACGCCCGTAATCGCCTCCGACGTGGGAGGGCTCAAATATACTGTAGTGCCACAAGAAACAGGTTTGCTTGCGTCGCCGAAAAATGAAGCAGTCTTTGCGGATGCGATCGATCGCTTGTTAATGGACTCAGTATGGCGCCAGCAACTCGGACACACAGCCCGCAAGCGCGTCGAAACCTATTTCAGTTGGGACGGCATCGCCTCCCAACTAAGTCAACTTTACACTCAACTGCTCGAACAATCGGCCCTTGAGCTTGACCCCGTGAGCGCTTAGTAGTATCACTTAGTATAGTTGAAGCCAGTTTCCCTTGATCCCTGTTTCACTCATCCGTTCTAACTGGGAACCTTCAACTATAAGTGATATCAGGAGGTACTCTTGTACGGGCCAGAACATCTGGGAAGCCATCTGCAACCCATTTCAGACATCGAGCTAATTCGCCTATGGGTGGAGCGCAAATCCCCCCGCAGCAAGCGCTTTAGCTGGCAGGCGGCCAACCGTTTTCGGCTGTTTGTGGAAAAACCGCTGGCAGAAGTCACTCTGACTGATGTCGAGACTTTCGCCGCAGCCATGAGATATCGCAAACTTGCACCCCCTTTCTACAAGCAAACCTTGCTAGCGCTGAAATCGCTGTTCGCCTTCGGCCAGCAAACGGGAATCTTACCCGCAGCCCTCCCTCTGCACGGGTGGCCTGTGCAGCAGCGCAGGCAACTGTCCAAACGCCTCCGTTTTAAAATCTCTTGGACTTTATTAATCTGTTTGTGCTTTTTCTTAGGTCGAATGACGCCGAGACTGTGGGGGCAATCGGTCTCGGCAGAAAGCTCGCCCACCCCGAAACGCCAGCAGGAAGTTACGGCCCTCAATTCACCAGACAAGGGAGAGGATAACATCGAGCGCGATCGATCGCCCGAAACTGCAACCCTGAATTCACCAGATCCAAGACAGGATAGCAGACTCGATAGCATCGCGCCCGAACTTCGAGTCAAAGCCTTTCTCGACACCATAGCCGCCGCCGAAGGAACCGCTAGCCCCGACGGCTACCGCATCCAGTACACCGGCACGAAATTTGTCAGCTTTCAAGATCATCCCAGGGAAATGAGGTGCGGCCGTCGCTACGGCAAAAAACTCTGTTCCGACGCAGCGGGGCGATATCAGTTTCTCAGCACCACTTGGGACAGATTTGCCAAAAAATTTGGCGTCCGCGATTTCAGCCCAGAAAATCAGGATTTGATGGCTATAGAGTTAATCCGAGAAAAAGGTGCATTAGAAGATATAGAAGCGGGTCGATTGGAGGCTGCAGTCAGAAAACTCGCTTACATCTGGCCTTCTTTTCGCCGTTATGGCGGTTCTGTGGAATCCTCGATGCCCAAACTCGAAGCAATGTACCTGCAAAATTTGGGGATTTATCGGCAAGGATTAGTTGTTAGCAATTAGTCAACAGTCCCAGGACGAGTTTAGATTGGGCTTTGGCAATTTTGGATTAAATTTTGACATCCAAAATTGAAAATGGGGTAGTTATGGGTGATGTCTATTCTTCGGAAATTTAAAAATTAGGCTAATTTTCCATCTTCCATGTGAACGATGCGATCGGCAATATCCAAAATTCGGTTATCGTGGGTTACTAACAAAATAGTACAACCCTGTTCTTTGGCTAGTTGCTGCATCAAATTCACCACTTCGCGACCGGATTTGCTGTCCAGGGCGGCTGTTGGTTCGTCCGCTAAAACAATTTGCGGTTGACTGACCAAAGCGCGGGCGATCGCAACTCTTTGTTTCTGTCCCCCTGACAAATCATCTGGATAATAGTTAATCCGCTGTTCCAGTCCTACTAACTCTAGCATTTTTGCAGAGCGATCGCGCATTTGAGAACGCGACAAATTCCCGTGAACTTCCAAACCCATCTGCACGTTTTGCAGCGCCGTCAAACTCCGGTGCAAGTTGTGCGCCTGAAAAATGTAGCCTATTTTGCGTCGCGCCTTTACCAATTGGTCTGAACTTGCTTTGCACATTTCTTGACCGAGAATTTTGAGACTTCCAGATTGACCGGATCTCAGTCCGCCAATCAAAGTTAAAAGCGTAGTTTTTCCCGAACCAGAAGGCCCCGTCATCAGGACAATCTCACCTGCTTTAATTTCGAGATTAATGTCAAAAAGTACCTGTTTTCGCAGTTGACCTTGACCGAAGTAGTGGTCGAGTTGGTGCGCGGAAATTATAGGTGCAGAAATCTCTAATGCGTTGGTTGTTGGGTAGAGAGTAGTATAATTCATAACTTATTGGTTTGAGGTTTGAGATTTAAGAATAAACCGCTTTCTTCGCCGAGAATGCAGATGGAAAACAAGAGAATGATTACAAAAAATATGTGTGTACTCAGGACTTCATACTAAATCTGGCTTTAATACCCAGGGCTGTTTCATTCTCTTGTAGGGGCAGCCCCCCGTGGCTGCCCCAATCTTTGAAACCACTACAAAATCGTGGATGAAGAGGGTAGGCACGGGGGCACTACCCCTACAAAACGATGATTTGTCTGAGAATGAAACAGCCCTGCTTTAATACCCCCTTGATTCTTTAGTCCGCGAAGGCGGACTTCGTTTGTGTAGTAGCGGTTTCAACCGCCGAATCTTATAAACTGATTCATTTTCCCTTAAAACATATCGGCCGGGTCGGCTGCTTGCAGTTTTCGAGTAGCAATTGCTCCAGAAATAGTGCACATAATTACGTTCAAGAGTAATACTATAAATGCTCTAAGCAGCGTCATATAAAGGGGTAAATTTGTAGCTTTGCGAGTTAAAGAGTAGAGTCCGAGAGAGACTCCTACTCCTGGCAAAAAACCGAGGACGGAAAGAATTAGAGCTTCTTCAAAAACGATGCCGAGTAAATAAACATTGCGGTAGCCCATCGCTTTGAAAGTAGCGTATTCTCCCATGTGGTCGCTGACATCGGTTGAGAGAACTTGATAAACAATAATCACACCAACTACAAAACCCATCGCGACGCCTAAATTAAACACAAAGCCGATCGCAGTATTCTTAGCCCAATAGTTTTTCTCAAAATCGATAAATTCTTGTTTGGTTAATACCTTGACATCCGGCGGTAAATATGCTTTCAAAACTTGTTGAACTTCCACGGGGTCAGCACCCGGTTGCAGTTGAATTAACCCGGCATTGACACTCGCGGCGTTTTGTCTGGGAAACAGGCGCAGGTAATTTTGATCGCTAGTCATCAAAATACCGTCGGCGGCAAAAGATGCTCCAACTGTGAATAAACCGCTGACGTTAATCGTGCGTCGCTCGACCTCAGCTTTAACGGCTTTTCCTCGATCGAGTTGCGCGATCGTTTTTTGGTAGTCTCCCCTAGAAGCTCGATCGAACAGCACGGTATCTGGCAATTTAATCGCGCTCAAATTTTGGTTAACTTCTGGAAGCGCAAACGCCGGGTGATTCGGATTGAAACCGACCACCATCAGCGACGTTTCGCGCCGAGTTTCGGGATTTTTCCAGTTAGCAATTTTCACGTAAAGCGGCTCGGCTGATTTCACGCCCGGTACGTTCATTGCTTGATACAATCTGCGCCTGGGGAAGGAAGACAAATTAATTAAATTGCGCGCTTGGGGGTGAATCAAAACTAAGTCTGTTTGCAAGGCTTGATGCAGCCGCGTATTGCTGGTGTAAAGCGCATTTTGGAAGCCTAACTGCATGAACATCAAAACGTCAGCAAAGGCAATTCCTGCTACTGCAACGGCCATTCGCCCTTTGTCGTGACTCAGTTGCAGCCATCCGAGGGAGGTTCTGCGTCTTAATTGTTGTAAGGGTTTTATGAGTCCAATCATAGGATTTTAGATTTGAGATTTTGGATTTTGGATTGAAGAAAGCGACGCTGCGGTTGAAGACTTCTTAATCTTTAATTTCCCCGATCGCCACTTTGACTTGCAAATTGGTTAATCCCGCTACTTTCTGGCTGGAAGCTTCATCTAAGCGCACTTTTACTTCGACAATTCGACTATCAATATTTGCAGAAGGATCGGTGTTAACAATGTTTTGCCGCTGCACTTGCAAACCAATATGTTCGACAGTTCCCCGCAATTCGCCTGTCAAAGCATCGCTAGTAATTTTGGCGGTTTGTCCGAGGCGTACTTTGTCCACGTCGCTTTCGTAGATTTCCGCAACAGCTAGCATCTCGCGAGTTTGTCCGAGTTCGACAATGCCGTCGTTTCCTACCCTTTCCCCCGGATGCGTATGAATTTTCAGGACTTGGGCGTCTCTGGGAGCACGGATGTAAGCTAGATCCAGATTGGCTTTGGCTTGTTTGGCTGCAGAAGCGGCGGAACTGACTTCGGCGGCGGCTGCTGCTATGTCAACGGGACGCACTTCGGCGATGCGATCGAGATTTGCTTTGGCTTCGTCGATTTGCTGTTGTCGAGATTGCTCAACTTGGCTGAGTTTGGCTTGCGCTTCGTTAATCTGTTGTTGGCGGGATTGTTGAATTTGATTTAGTTTGGCTTGGGCTTCGTTAATTTGTTGTTGGCGGGATTGGCGAATTTGATTCAGTTTTGCCTTTCCTTCGTTGAGTTGCTGTTGAGTTGTTTCGGCTGCGAGGCTTTTGCTGTCGCTAGTTGAGGCGGAAATTGCTCCTTGTTCATAGAGTTGGGAGTAGCGCTGATCCTCGCTTATAGCGTTGCGGAGTTCGGCTTGTAGACGGGCAATTGTGGCTTGTTGGGTTTGAATTTCACCTTGTTGTTCGGCCCTGATGCGGGCAATGGTGGCTTGTTGCGCTGCAATTTCGGTGCTGCGATCGATTTCTAGACGGGCAACGATCGCCTGTTGCGCTGTGATTTCGTTGCTGCGATCGGCCATGATGCGGGCAATAGTGGCTTTCTGGGCTTGAATTTCGCCGTTTTTGGCTCCTGCTTTCACTTTTGCTAGGTTTGCCTCGGCGACGCGCACTTGTTCTTGAGCTTGGTCGAGGGCGGCTTGCAGGCGATCGCGGCTGTCCAAAATTGCGATCACCTGGCCTGTTTTCACTGTGTCTCCCTCTTTCACCAAAAGTTGATCGATCCGGTTTCCTTCCGTCGCACCGGAGGCGGAGACTTTAATTACTTCTCCTCTGGGTTCGAGTCGTCCCAAGGCTGTAACAGTCCTTAATTGGGATGCTGTGACGGCGGCGGCTGCTGCTACTGCGTTGGGATCGGGTATGCGCGATCGCCAGATCGTGTAGCCTGTGGTTCCTGCTGCCCCCAGGGTTGCTACTGCTGCCACAACTAGGAGTTGTTTAACTAGGGATGGATTTGAGGATAAGCCGTCCGCTGTTGGTTGGTGTACCATGACATACCTCTTTGTGAGAAAATATTTGTGAGAAAATAAAACTAAACGGTTTAGTTCCGATATCGTTTAATACTAAACCGTTTAGTACAATAATGTCAAGAGCCCAAATAAAAATTACAGAAGCAAGGTATGGCAAGGACAAAACCGATCGAAGCAGACGCAGCAGGAGGGGACAAGAGCGAGCAAATCCTGCAAGGTGCGATGCAAGAATTTTTAGCCCACGGCTACGCGGGGACGAGTATGGACAAGGTAGCGAAGACGGGGGGAGTTTCCAAAGCCACGGTTTACAGCTATTTTGCAGATAAAGAAGGATTATTCGCGGCTTTGGTACAGCGGCTGGCGCGAGAAAAAGTCCATTTTACAGTTCTGGATGAAGAGCCGGCCGTAGCGCTGCGATTCGCTGCCACAACTATATTGGATCAGGCGACCCAGGAACCAGAATATCTCAATTTTGTGAGGTTAGTGATTGCCGAATCAGGGCGTTTTCCCCAGCTAGCGCAGACTTTTGTGAAAAACTTAGCTAAACCGGGTATCGAGCGGCTAGCGGAATATTTGGCATCGCATCCAGAGTTAAAATTGCCCGATCCCGAGGCAACTGCGCGGATTTTTATCGGAGCTTTGGTATATTTTCAGTTAATGCAGCATATGATGCACGGTAAAGAGATTATCCCAATGGAGCGCGATCGACTGATCGACGGTCTGCTGCACTTGATTTTATCCCCGCAGTCTAATTCTTAAAGTGCGATCGACAAAATCTAGGAATTTTATTTGACGATTATTTAAATGCCATAAAGAGCGAGATCCCTTTATGGCTGCGATCGCAGGTTCTATTCAGGTGTTTTCCCTAACCTTTCCCTCAATTCCTCCGCCGATAACTGTGGCAATTGTTCTACAAACAATGTCAATTCTGCCACAGGCAATCCCAATAAATTAGTAACGGCTGTAGGCAGAATAGCGCCCAATTCAGGCGATCGTATTTGCAACGCACTTTCAGCTAACAATTTAACCGCTGCTTCCCGCCCCGATTCATCGACGCTCAGCATCGATATTGCCAGCAACAGCACTGTAAATTCCGCCGCCGCCAACTTGGATATTGGAGATAGAAAAACTGTCATTTTTGGACTTAATTCTCCAAATCTAACTCGCAGGAAGTTTTCTAAGATTAAGCGCTGTTGTTCTTGTCTGCCTCGTTCTAGTCCTTGTTCTAGTCCTTGTTCTAGCCCTCGTTCTAGGCCTTGTTCTAGTCCTCGTTCTAGTCCTTGTTCTAGTCCTTGTTCTAGTCCTTCTTCTCTAGCTTGTTGCTGTGCTGCTTGTATTTGTTGTTGAAAAAGTGGTGCAATGGCCATAATTAACTCCCGCTCTTGTGGCTCTAATTCTTGTGGCGCATCGGTTAATAAATTTGACTGTAACCGATACAGCAATTCTAGCGCGATAATCCGCAACGGATCGTCTGTTGCTAAAGCGCTTAATTGGGAAATAGCCCTTTGCTGCACTCCCCCTTTGCCCAAAATCCTCAACCACAGGGTTTCTGGAGTTTCTGGCAACTGGTGAATCGCCACAATTGCAGTTCGCAAAGATTCCCCCAAAAAATAAATTCCCTGCATCCAATTCTCTGTGTCTGGTATCGCATTAAAGCTATCTACCAATGCTTTCGATGCTGTGGGCATCAAAATCCACAGTTTGGGTAACTGAGCGTCATCATAGCGAGTATTTTCTCTCCTGAATTTTCGCTCCAATTCACCTCGCACGTCCAATAACTTGCCCAGACAGCTACAAATTTCGCTGACGTTTGCCGGATTGCGAAACGGTTCAAAAATTGCAGTTGTGCTTGCCATTTTTCCCAACAATCCTAGAGTTGCTGAATATTCGGGAATTGCGGTGCTGGGAGTGAAGTAAACATCGATTTCTCGGACTTCCGAAGTCACATCGCGCCCGATATTCACCGTTCCGATCGGCGACAGCAATTCCTCCAGGTATTCTTTGGCAAAGAGATCGTGAATAAATCGCGTCATCAGAAATTATTTCAAACACTAAATAGATTTTTTAGCCGTTTTCTCACCCATTCTACAGGATTTTCCTCCTCTTCTGCTGCATCTACCAATTCCATTTCTCGCAATAATTGCTGTCTCTCGCTGAGTTCTTCTTTGTGTTTGACTATTTCTTTAATAATTTGTTCAGATAAATCCGGTCGTTCAGTTAAAACTTTTTGGAAACCTTCTTTATTGATGGCAAACAAAATTGTTTCTTCCAAAGCTCTTACCGTAGCAGTTCGGGGTATTCCCAACATCAAAGAAAGTTCCCCGAAAAACTGACCTGTACCGAGGTAATTCAGATGTTTGTTAATAGCTTCTACAAAAACTTCTACTGAACCTGAAAGAATCATGTAAAAAGCATCTCCGGGGTCGTTTTCGTGAAACAAATATTCTTGCGATCGCAGCCGTTTGCGGTATCCAACTTCAATCAATTGCCGCAATTCAAGATCGGTCAGATTTTCAAAGTATTCCACCTCTCGCAGCAAAGAGCTAAGGGACGACGGCTTTTTCAGTTCCTCTGCAAAAATTGGCTGTTTTTGGTCATTTTCAGAGTAACTGTTGGGGGTTGCAATTGCAGTTTCTTTTTTGTTGAACATTGACAACAGAACTTCGGGGTTCTGCAAATAAATTTCTCTGTTATTGAAGGGGAAGTCAATTTTATGCTGGCGGAAATTGTATTCAATGGCAAAATTCAAAGAACTTTTAATTACTTCTCTTTCAATCGGCCTGTCCGTCCAAACTAAAAGTTCAAATTTAAAACTATCATCACCAAACTCGACAAACAATACTTTCGGATTCGGTTCGTATAAAACTCCCGCTTCCGCGTAAGCAATATTTAACAGAGTTTCTGTCACTAACAGCGGGTTACTATTCTCCGCTACTTCTACGGGAACTCGCAGACAGAGTAGGGAGTTTTCGTAACTCCAGTTAACAATTTTGTTGCTAATCATGTTGCTGTTGGGAACTATGACGCTGGAGTCCTCAGTGGTTTGGAGGATGGTAGATCGAATCGATATTTTTTTGACGATTCCCATTAATCCTTCTAATTCCACAAAGTCTCCGACTTTCACAGGTCTGTCTAACAGCAGCGTTAAGCCGCTGACAAAATTAGTTGTTAAATCTTGGATTCCGAAGCCAATTCCGACTCCCAATCCCCCCGCAACTACTGCAAAAGAAGCGAGGTTGAAGCCAATGCTTTGGATGGCGAATATCACCCCCAAAGCTACTATTAAATACCCAATAATTACTGCGATCGCTTCCCGGTTTCCCTCGTCAATTCCCAGTCTTACAAGCAAGCTTTCCTTAAGAAAATTTGTAAAAAATCGTGCTATCACAAGGATAGCCATAAACAAGACTATTAGTTCAACCAGTGACTGCAGAGATACAGAATTTTCACCTATTTTAAATAGGGTCGCTGTAAATATTTGCGAGAGCTGTGTCAATACTTCTTCTGGTATTGTATTCAATTTAAATTCCGGCAATAATGTTTTTTCGGTGGTCATCTTTTAAGGGGGAGTAGTAAAAAATAAAGTCCTCAGTACCAATGTAAAAATAAAATACTGAACTTGTTATCATAAATTTTAACCTGTTTTAAGGGTTAAAAAAGTGAAGTCGTTACATAGAGATGTGGTTCCTCATACTACGCAGTTATCCATCTTGCCAATTTTTAGGATACCTGGTATTCGCAGACCTGCGGTTAGTGTGCCACGTTTTCGACGAGATACGAGAGCCGACTCATCTATTATTAAAGCGAACCTTTACTAACTTTACTAAACATTAATTCTATTGATTTTATCATACTCTCCACTAATTTTTTTTGTATTCCCGTTATCAACTTAAGCAGGGATTATTCAATGACTATTTAAGTGGACAAGTCAAATATCCAAGTATTACAATGACTTTAACTGGTGGGAGAGATATTGTTATTACTCTGCCAGTTGCGTCCGTCGGGTGTATATCTAATTGAAAATTTAACGGATCTAGCTAAAATTGATAACGTTCCAAGAATACTTGGCATTCTACCGACATGGGAGACAAACTATAACTTAATCGCATTTGTCAATCCGTAATTTTACTGAAAATACTGCTTGTTTAGGAGTAGAAAATTGGCGATTGGGGGGTGGGTGGGCATAAATATGGCGATCGCCATGATTGCTCGATCGCCCAAATCTAAGTTCTACACCCAAAATCTGAGTAAATGCTGAGCATAATTGCTGATTGACCAATGCTTCCCTAGCTTAAGTTGTCACCAATGTTCTACCGATAGGATTTATGAGAAATAGAACTGCTTGGCGATACATCCGAAAAATTAACTGAAATAGTGTCGCAAGGGATACATATATCGCAGATTGAAAGCCTAATGGTCACGCTACTGAACGTTTTCTTCAGTACCCAAATTGGAGGAAACGAAAACCTTGCGATCGCACAATTGGAAAGAAGTTCTAGAATTATAGCTGAAATGCACGAGCCAACATGAGCAAATTCCCACCAGAGAAAACCCAACCGCCACAGCAAGAGAGCACAACAGCACAGGTATTGCGACAGGCTCACTTCGACGCTTTTTTTGCAGGTGCCAACGCCGGACTGATGATTTTAGACAGCCAACTCCGGTACGTCCAAATTAACCCAGCTATGGCAGAGCTCAATGGCATTTGTGTGGCAGACCATATTGGTAGGTCGCTGTGTGAATTGCTGCCAGAATTGGCTGCGACTCTGGAACCAATTCTCCAAGGCATTCTGGCTACGGGCAAGCCAATTCTCGACTATGAAGTAATGGGTGAAACGCCGAAACAACCGGGCATCCTGCGCTACTGGCAAGCATCTTACTATCCTTTGCGGGATGAAAATGGCCTGGTTTTTGGTGTTGGTGGCCTGGTGATTGAAATTACCGATCGCAAGCGGGCAGAACAAAAGCAGGCAAGACTGACGGCAATTTTGGAAGCAACTTCCGACTTAGTAGAAGTTGCGGATGCGGCTGGGCATAGCGTCTACGTCAACAAAGCCGGACAGAAATTGCTGGGGATGTCCCCAGAGGAAGCACGATCTCCGTTTAGTATAGATTCTGTGTTAGCTCCCTCGGCAAAAGCAAAATTCCACAACGAAGCCTTTCCAACCGCCTTGCGAGAGGGTAGCTGGGCTGGTGAAATCCTATTTTTGTCACGCGATGGGGAAGAAATTCCAGTCTCCCAGGTTTTGATCGTTCACAAAACCGAAGCGGGTGAAGTCGAGTTTATTTCCACTATTGTGCGGGATATTCGCGATCGCAAAAAAGCAGAGGAAGAACGGCAATTGCTTGTTACAACGATCGAAAACAGCCGTGACTTTATTGGCGTGGCCTCAATGGATGGTCGCCCTATACTCGTGAATCAGGCTGGTCTGGATTTGGTGGGACTCAGTAGTTTGGACGAAGCCAAAACCAAACACATTACCGACTTCTTTATGCCAGAAGATATGGACTTTGTAAACCAGCGTATGCTGCCTACCCTGATGCAAGAGGGAAGTTGCCGGAGTGATTTCCGCTTCAGACATTTCGTAACAGCTCAACCCATCCTGGTAGATTACACGCTATTTCTGGTCAACCATCCAGAGACTAATGAACCCGTAGGGATTGCCACTATTACGCGGGATATTCGCGATCGCAAAACCGCAGAAGATGTCCTCAAACAAAGCGAAGAACGGTTTCGTTCTCTGGTTGAAGCTAGCGCTCAAATTGTTTGGAACACGAGTGCTGAAGGCGAATTCATTACCCCGCAACCCGGTTGGAGTGCATTTACGGGACAAAAATTTGATGAATACAATGCTTGGGGTTGGCTCAACGTTATCCATCCAAACGATCGCTCGTATATTGCCACTGCGTGGTCAACTGCTGTTGCTAATCGATCGCTCTATGAATCTGAATTCCGTATGCGCCGCTATGACGGGGAATATCGCTACATGAGTTGTCGTGGTGTACCACTTCTGAACGGGGATGGTTCAATTCGGGAATGGATTGGAGCTAATACAGATATTACCGATCGCAAACAAGCTGAAGAAGCTCTGCGCGAACAGCAAGCTGTGTTGCGCGATCGCAACGTCTTGCTGAGTTCTATTTTGGAAAGTACGCCAGACATAATAGTTGTTAAAGACCGGGAAGGCCGATATGTCGCCCTTAATTCCTATGTGGCAAACTCCTTTTACGGTAGATCCATTGAGGAAATCATCGGCAAAGATGATTCGGAACTCCTTCCCGCTGCGGCCGCCGTTGCCATCATGGCAAAAGACCGCGAGATCATGGAAGCAGGCATTACTGAAACCTACGAAGAAGAGGTTTTCAATGGTAAAGAGAACACTTCTTTTTTAACGACAAAAGCCCCTTGGCGGGACGCTCATGGCAATATTCTCGGCCTGATCGCCATAGCACGAAACATTGGCGATCGCAAACAAGCTGAAGAAGCTCTGCGCGAACAGCAAGCTGTGTTGCGCGATCGCAACGTCTTGCTGAGTTCTATTTTGGAAAGTACGCCAGACATAATAGTTGTTAAAGACCGGGAAGGCCGATATGTTGCCCTTAATTCCTTTGTGGCAAACTTCTTCTTTGACGGTAAACCCATAGAGGAGATTGTGGGTAAAGATGATTCGGAACTGATGCCCCCGGAGGCCGCCGTTCCAATAATGGCAAAAGACCGCGAGATTATGGCAGCAGGCACTACTGAAACCTACGAAGAAGAAATTTTTAATGGTGAGAGCAGCAATTATTTTTTAACCACAAAAGCCCCTTGGCGGGACGGTCAAGGCAATATTCTCGGTATTATCGCCATAGCACGAAACATTAACGATCGCAAACAAGTCGAGCAAACACTCCGTCAAACCCTAGAAATACTGGACTTAGCCAGCGATAGTATCATTATTCGGGATATGGATGACCGCATCATATACTGGAACCAAGGTGCAGAAAAGCTCTATGGTTGGACAAAAGCCGAAGTAGTCGGGGAGTACATTCACACATTCTTGCAAACCGTCTTCCCTAAACCATTAGAAACCGTATTGGCAGAGTTTTTCCAGCAGGGAAGTTGGGAAGGAGAATTGCAGCACACCACCCGCGATCTTCGGCATATTATTGTGGCAAGTCGCTGGACATTACAGCGCGATGGGGAAGGAAATCCTTGTGCCCAACTGGAAATTAATAATGACATTAGCGATCGCAAACAAGCGGAAGATGCTCTCAAACAAAGCGAAGGACGCTATCGTTCGCTAATCGCTGCTACGTCCCAACTTGTCTGGACAGCGGATGCTCAAGGAAGATGCGTGGATCAACCGGGTTGGAGAGCTTACACCGGACAAACTGAAGCTGAGATGGCTGATGGTTTTGGCTGGTTAGATGCAATTCACCCGGACGATCGCGAACGAACGACTCAGGTGTGGATGGAAGCAGTGCAAACGAAAACCCTGTATGAGATACAATATCGAATCCGGGGAGCAGATGGAAACTATCGTTATTTTCAACTTAGAGGGGTACCAATTCTGGATGAAGATGGCAGCCTCCAGGAGTGGATTGGCACTTGCACCGATATCCACGATCGCAAACAAGCGGAAGATGCTCTAAAACAAAGCGAAGAACGCTATCGATCGCTGATTACCGCTACGTCCCAAATGGTCTGGATGGCAGATGCTGATGGGCGAGGCTCTGATTTACCGAGTTGGAGAGCTTATACCGGACAAACAATAGAGGAAGTGGCTGGTTTTGGTTGGTTAGATGCAATGCACCCGGACGATCGCGAACGCACGGCTCAGGTTTGGATGGAAGCAGTGCAAACGAAAAGCCTGTATGAAATGGAATATCGCATCCGAGGGGCGGATGGAAACTATCGTTATTTCCAAGGTAGAGGGGTGCCAATTCTCGATGAAGATGGTAGTCTCCGGGAGTGGGTTGGGACTTGCACTGATATCCACGATCGCAAACAAGCCGAAGATGCGATAAAGCAAAGCGAAGAACGCTATCGATCGCTAATCGCTGCTACGTCCCAAATTGTCTGGACAGCAGATGCTGAAGGAAGAAGCCCAGATATACCGACTCTGAGAGCTTACACCGGACAAACCGAAGCTGAGGTCGTTGGTTTTGGCTGGTTAGACGCATTTCATCCCGACGATCGCGAACGAACGGATCGGGCCTGGATGGAAGCAGTGCGAACGAAAACCATGTATGACATAGAATATCAAATCCGCGGAGCGGATGGAAACTATCGTTATTTTCAAGGTAGGGCGGTGCCAATTCTGAATGAAGATGGCAGCATTCGGGAGTGGATTGGCACTTGTACCGATATCCACGATCGCAAACAAGCCCAAGATGCGATCGAACAAAGCGAAGAACGCTATCGTTCCCTAATTCTTGCCATCTCCCAAATTGTCTGGACAACGGATGCTGAAGGAAGATGCCAGGATTCACCGAGTATGAGAGCTTACACCGGACAAACCGAAGCTGAGGGGGTTGGTTTTGGCTGGTTAGATACAATCCACCCGGACGATCGCGAACGAACAGTTCAGGTGTGGATGGAAGCAGTGCAAACGAGAAGCCTGTTTGAGATGGAATATCGAATGCGCGGAACGGATGGAAACTATCGTTATTTCCAAGCTAGAGGGGTGCCAATTCTGAATGAAGATGGCAGCCTCCGGGAGTGGGTTGGCACTTGTATCGATATCCACGATCGCAAAGAAACAGAACTCGTACAGGCCAAAGCTAGAGAAGCCGCAGAAGCAGCTAGTCGGGCCAAAAGTGAATTCCTTGCTAACATGAGCCACGAGTTGCGGACTCCCCTTAATGGCATCATGGGATACGCGCAGATTCTTCAGCGTTCCAAATCCTTGAATCAAGAAGAGCGATCGCGCATTGATGTCATTTATCAGTGCGGTTCCCATTTACTGACCTTAATCAATGATATTCTCGATTTGTCGAAGATTGAAGCACAGAAAGTGGAACTAATGCCCACCGATTTTCATTTCCCGGCGTTCCTGCAAGGTGTAGCAGAAATGTGTCGCATCCGAGCGGAACTTAAGGGAATTCACTTCCATTTTCCATCAAGCCCCGAACTCCCGATCGGTATTCGTGCGGATGAAAAACGCTTGCGACAAGTGTTATTTAATCTTTTGAGCAACGCTATTAAATTTACGGATCAGGGCAGTGTTACTTTTATAGTCAGTTTTGCAACAGAAGGAAAAATTCGCTTTGAAGTACGCGATACAGGTACCGGCATTGCCCAAGAGCAACTCGAAGCTATCTTTCAGCCCTTCGAGCAGGTTGGAGATCGCAAGCGGCAGACGGAGGGCACCGGGCTAGGATTGGCAATTAGCCAAAGGATTGTAGAACTAATGGGCAGTACCATTCAGGTTCAAAGTGAGATGAATGTTGGCAGTATTTTCTGGTTTGATGTCAATCTATCTGAAGCCGATGAATGGGTGAAAACGTCTCAAATCGACCATCACGGCCAGATTATCGGCATCAAAGACCGCCAACCTAAGATTGTGGTTATTGATGACAAATGGGCTAACCGTTCGGTAATTAACAACTTGCTCAGTCCGATCGGCTTTGAGGTGTTTGAAGCGAACGATGGGCTTGAAGGCTGGGAAAAAATTATAGAGGTGCAGCCAGATTTAATTGTTACCGACCTATTAATGCCAGAACTAGATGGCTTCGAGGTGATTAAGCGGGTTCGAGAATCGGAAAATTTCAAAGACACCGTTATTATTGTCTCTTCTGCCAGCGTATTTGAAACCGATCAATATAGAAGTTTAGAAGCCGGAGGCAACACGTTTATTCCCAAACCTATTCAGGCAACAGAACTGCTGCAAAAATTACAACAGTATCTTGATTTAGAATGGGTTTATGAAGCTAATGAAGATCCACTGGCGAGCCCCTCAGACACCGATGAGCTAATTGCCCCGCCTGCTACACAAATGGAAATGCTATACGAGCTGGCTATGAAAGGAAATTTCCTAGAAATAGTTAAGCAGGCGGTATTACTTGAAGAAATAGATCCCCAATACATTCCCTTTGCTAAAAGATTGCATCAAATGGCAAAGGACTTTCAAGACGAAGAGATTTTAACGTTTATTGAGTCCTACAAGTAAGGGTTATGAATTTAGAAATTCAAGCAAATGGTACGATTCTTATAGTTGATGACAATTCAGCTAACTTGGGTGTCTTATCTGATGCCTTAAGCCAAGAAGGATTTGAAGTTCGGGTTGCAAAATCTGGCAAAATGGCACTAGAGCGAGTCAAATATGCTCTACCGGATCTAATCTTGCTAGATGTCATGATGCCAGAGATTGATGGATTTGAAACCTGTCGTCGATTGCAAGCTAATCCAGAAACTAAACAGATTCCCATTATATTTATGACTGCGCTCTCGGATACGGCTAATAAAGTTGAGGGGTTTAAGCTTGGGGCTGTAGATTATATTACCAAACCCTTCCAACAGGAGGAAGTATTAGCTCGCGTCAAGCTGCATTTAAAGCTTCATGTTTTAACTGATAAATTAGAGGAAAAAAATAGGTTACTGGAGGAAAAAGTTATAGAAGTCAGTCAAGCCTATGAGGATTTAAAACAAATGCAACTTAAGTTGATCCAAAGCGAGAAAATGTCCGGGTTAGGGCAAATGGCTGCTGGGATTGCTCATGAAATAAACAACCCTATAAATTTCATATCTGGCAATCTAGGTTATGCCCAAGAGTACGCTCATAACTTACTAAAAATTATACACCTATATCAAGAAGACTATGTAAATCCCACCCCTCGGATTCAAGCAGCAATGGATGAAATAGAACTAGAATTTGTCGAAGAAGATTTTATCAAAGTTCTTAACTCAATCAACTTAGGAACGCAGCGCATCCAGGAAATTGTCAAGTCTATGCGAATCTTTTCTCGCCTAGATGAGGCAGAGGTGAAAGCTGTAAATATTCATGAAGGAATTGATAGTACACTCACCATCCTGCATCATCGTTTAAAAGCAAAACCCGAGCATCCTGAGATTGAACTAATAAAAAAGTACGGTCAGCTTCCACCAGTAGAATGCCATGCCGGACAATTAAATCAAGTGTTCATGAATATTCTTTCCAATGCCATTGATGCTTTAGATGAATCTAATCAGCAGCGTTCCTTTGCCGAAATCACACAACACCCGAACCGCATTCAAATTTCTACAAAAGTAATTGACGATAATTGGGTTGCTATTCATATTAGTGACAACGGTCGGGGAGTTTCCGAAACTTTACAACCGAAAATATTTGACCCTTTTTTTACCACCAAACCCATCGGTAAAGGAACTGGGTTGGGGTTATCTATCAGTTACCAAATTATCGTTGAAAAGCATGGGGGCAGATTATACTGCCAGCCTGGATTAGGAAAAGGAATAGAATTCGTTATTGAAATTCCTATTCGGCAGCAAGCTTGTAAAGCTGCTTAGTTTCCCGGTGCAATGTCTCTTACGAACTTTGGTTAATTTCTCGCTGACAGCGGGGACGACAAGGTGTTCCCGTGCAAATAAAGCCTGCAGGCATATTTTTAAAGACGCTGCTGCGAGCTCCAATTAACGCATTTGCACCGATTTCGACACCAGGGCCAATGAAGCAGTCGGCGGCAATCCAAACGCCGTTATTAATGATAACAGATGCGGTTATTAAGCCAAAGGCTGGGTCTTGGGGGTCATGAGTGCCGGTGCAGAGGTAACTTTTTTGAGAAATGACGCAGTGTTTGCCGATCGCAATTCGATCGAGACTGTACAATACAACATCATCTCCGATCCAACTGTAGTCTCCGATTGCAATTTTCCAAGGATAGGTAAAACGAGCCGTGGGGCGGATAATCACACCGCGACCTATTTTCGCTCCAAATAACCGCAGCAACCAGCTTCTGATGCCGTTAAAAGGGTGTGGAGTGAGGGGAAATGCGATCGCCTGCACGAACCACCAAAGCAAAATTAGCCAACCGGGCTTTCCCCGATCGAAATTTGATTGGTTGTACAGCCGCAAATCAACCAAAGATTCGCCTGTTAAAATATTTGCCTGGTTGTCGCTAATTGGACGATCGTTTATTTCAGGATTTGGGGAATTTGCGATCGGATTTTGCGGTTCTTGGTCGGGAGTTGGCGTATAATAAGTCATCTAATGTTTAATTTAAAATCGAGTTTAGCTTTAAGGACTGCTGCATGACATTTCCAGTTAGGGACAATTGTGACTCTCAAAACGCCAAGGAACTCGCACAATGCGAGAATCCAAATCCCAGAATTGGCAAAGTGCGGCTTTTACAAACAGCATTGGTACTGCTTAGCAGCTTTTTTGTCGCAGAGTTAATCGCCGCACTTAATTCTCATAGTTTGTCCCTATTAGCAGATGCAGGTCACGTTTTTTCAGATGTAGCAGCTTTAGCAATAACTTTGACAGCGACTTGGTACTCCTCAGTCAAAGGTAAAAGTAAATCAGTAGATTGTACGATCGCACAATCGTCAATCCCTGAACGAGGAGAAATCATTGCTGCTTTAATTAATAGTATCAGTTTAGTAGCGATCGCCCTGTGGATTGCTGCTGAGTCGATCGCCCGCTTGCAGTCCCCAACTCCCGAAGTAGAAGGGCTCCCGATGTTAATTACCGCCATAGTCGGTTTAAGCATCAACTCGATTAATGCTTGTTGCTTGCATTCCTGCTGTCACGGCGACTTGAACCTCAAAAGCGCGTTTCTGCACGCAGTCGCCGACATTTTTTCGTCGGTAGGAGTAATTTTAGCGGCGATCGCCGTAGCGTGGCTACACTGGAATTGGGCTGACGGCTTAATTAGCTTGCTGGTGTCGGCATCAATAATTTTATTAACTCTACCATTACTAATCGAAAGCATCCAATTGCTGCTGGGAAAAGTATCAGCAATATCCGCAACTCAACCGCCTTGCGACTGCGAAAAAGTGAGCGCCGAAAAATTGCTTTTTCCATCCCTCGAAGAACTTATTAAATGAAAATCCCTCCAGCCACTCGGTAGGGGCTGGCTTTCCTAATTCCCAACTACGAGTTCCCAATTTTCAATTCCCAATTCCCCAATTTCTCGAAAATATTACGGCAATTTCACTTCTGTCTCTTGACTGATAACTACTGGTGGCGACAGAGGCGGTTGAGATTCTGCCACATTCAACTGACCGCCACAACAACGCAATTCATAAAGTTTTGCATTAATTTGATACTCATATTGACTCAATAACCTTGCATAAATATAGCCAGCTTTTCCATCCAAAAAGCCTAACTGAATAAAGTAAAATAACATAAATCTGAGCAGTGGTTTAAAAGGCAGCCACACCCAAACTTTTTTGAGAAAGCGTTTCCGCTGCACTGCATCTCCAAATAGGTGAGCGCCAATAGTGCCGCTGTCGTCGCGCCCTTCAATAATATTGTAATACACGCGAGCTTCCCAATTTGAATAGCGGTTGTGCCGTTCTATCCAGTGAAATAAATCGCGGTAATCTTCGTGGATCATGTCATTTTTTAAGTAGCCGACTTGACCGGCTAAAATGACGTGTTCGTGAACTTCGTTGTCGCCAGTATTGGGGACGGATTCAGTGCCGAGATTTTCGTAACGGCCTTTTTGATGCTTGAACAAACGCAAATTCCAGTCGGGATATCGGCCGCCGTAACGCAGCCACTGACCTAAAAAGAAGACTTTGCGGTTGAGGTAGTAGCCGTCAAAATTGGGGTCTTCGATCGCCTGCGCGATTTCGTCCCAAAGTTCCGGCGGAATGCGCTCGTCGCAATCGACAATTAATACCCATTCGTTGCGAAAGGGCAGATTGTCCAAAGACCAATTTTTCTTTTTCGGCCAGCGGTTGTCGAAGTAAAACTGCACTACTTTTGCGCCGGTGCTGATGGCAATTTCTACTGTGCGATCGCTACTTTGGGAATCAACCATGAAAACTTCATCCGCCCTAGCAATGCTGGCCAGACACGCTGGTAGATTAAGTTCTTCGTCTTTTGCCGGAATGAGAACTGAAACCGGAATCTTGGATGAACTAGATGTCATAATCGAGTGCTTGAACCTGAATGCGGTCGAGTTTTGGTGGATGAAATGCGATCGGCACAGCCGCGCCGACGACTTGAGCAGCGAGGGATATTGCCTATAGCCTAATGCCTGCTGGTCGATTTCGGTGCAAAAATCAGGCTGCGGACGGCTGCGCTCAAATAACCGATTTGACCCCAGGCAAAAACGAAATTTTCAAAGCGCAGCCCCGGATCTCTAATATATTTAAAAGACTTCCAGACTCCCCTCAATATTCTTTCACCCCCCCGCCCAAGCTGAGCAATACCGGCTCGATCGGACAATTGTTCGCGATAACACTCGCTGATGCCTTGCCACCACCCGCGCTCTAGAAACCAAGCTTTGTTGAGCCTTTCTGCTGCGACATGGTGAAGCACCAGGGCATCCGGTAGATAAACTACTTGCCAACCTAACTCTAAAGCTAATTCTGTGGCCCGCAACTCTTCATTTGACAGCAATTTTGTGCCGACTCTACCGAGTTTGACATCGAAGCCGCCAATTTGTTCGAGAAAAGCGCGCCGGATTGAGTAGTTTACTCCCCTAGGAGTCAAACCGGCAGCCGTCACGTACAGGCAAGTATCGCCTAAATCGTATGATCCCAAGTTCTGGGCTAATCCCGGTGACAGCCATTCGGGCGGGCTGACTCCAGAAGGCCAGAGCAAATTGACTTTGCCACCAGCTACGGCGAGTTTTTGATTGCTTTGATAAGCCGCGTGCAGCACCCTGAGCCAATTCGGCTCAGCAATAGCGTCGTCGTCGAGATAAGCTAATATTTCACTGCGAGCTTGCTTAGCGCCTGTGTTCCGGGCTACTGACAGACCGATTTCGGGTTCCCAGACGTACTTGAGGCGCCGATCGCCCTGTCTTGCTTCTACCACCTCGCGGGTGCGCGAAGTGGAACTTTCGGGGCTTGCATAATCGCTAGAAGCGTTATCCACTACTACTACTTCAAAGTTGTCGGGAAAATCCTGTACCAGCAAGCTGTCGATCGCCCCACCTAAATAGGCGGCGCGATTGTGGGTGCAAATAATCGCTGATATCTGAGGACGATCTGGCATAAATAACAGCTTGGGAAATACGGGGGTTCTCGATCGACTTACTCTGATATTGTCTCATCAATGCTATTATCGCTTAAAAAGCATTTGGTAGTTGGCCGTTTAAATCATAATGGGTAATGGGTAATGGGTAATGGGTAATGGGTAATGGGTAATGGGTAATGGGTAATGGATAATTGTGTTTAATCCTTGGTATGTGACTGCTGACTAATGACTAATGACTAATGACTAATGACTAATGACTAATGACTAATGACTAACTCAGAACCCACCACATCAAGACAATTAATCTTAGTAACTGGGCCGGCCCGAAGCGGCAAAAGTGAATGGGCCGAAACTCTGGCGGCGGGTTCTGGAAAACAAGTAATCTATGTGGCTACCGGTCAGGTTGATGAAGCCGATTTGGAGTGGATTCGTCGCCTCGATCAGCACCGAAATCGCCGCCCAGTTGATTGGGCAACTCTAGAAGTGCCGATCGAATTATCGGCAGTTGTGCAAGCTAGCAAGCCCTCAGATTGCTTGTTGATTGATTCCCTGGGAACTTGGACGGCAAATCTTTTGGAACAAGAAGCTGCTGTTTGGGCGACTACGCAGCAAGATTTGCTAGCTAGTTTGAAGTCGGCGGCGGCTGATGTAATTTTGGTAGGGGAAGAAACCGGATGGGGCGTTGTGCCTGCTTATCCGGCGGGGCGGCTGTTTCGCGATCGCCTCGGCACTCTCGTGCGCCACATCGGGGCGATCGCCGATACTGTTTACCTCGCCACCGGAGGTTACGCTTTGGATCTAAGGGCTCTGGGTACCCCGCTGCCGCCCGTAGCGAAAAATTAACAGCCGAAGTCGCGATCGACAAGAGAGAAAATATATCGGTTTCCCGAACGACAATTTTAACTGAAAATCAGGTAGAATTTTCATTAAGTAAGATTGAAAATTCAAGACTCACATAAATTAGTCAAAAAACATACTCAGTAGGGGGACAGCTCAACAATTTGACTGACATGAGGAATAGCCAAATTTTGAAATTATGTAAAAGATAAAATGTCTCTTAAGAAAGAGTAGGAATTTCCAATTAAAAGTCTAAACTAATCAATTAGTTGAAGGGTTGACTAAAAGTTATGGCATCAGATAGTGAAGTAAGAAAATATATTGCTTACTGGTTTCAGTTAGGCAAAAAAGTATTAATTCGCAACGGTTCCGAAGCGCTGCAGCCCAAATTGGTAAATGGGGGCGATCGCTACAGCCAGGAATTTGAAGACTGCTGGCAAAAAATCATCTCCCGCGACAGCGGAGACTGTTACCTCGAAGGCACAAACGAAACAATTGCCCAACTGCTGACACCAGCTTGGGAAATCAGTCCCTGCGCGCGCTGCGCTATGCCCGTAGTGTTCAAACAAACCGGAATGCCCCCGGAGTTCTGTCCCTGTAACGACTTACCGAACTGGCCCGATACCGAAATGCCCCAACCTCGATCGCCCGTCAGCAGCCAATCGCAACTATCAGGCATTCGCGATCGACTCCAAAGATCCAGCGGGGAGTAAGTATATATAAGAAGGAAGAAGGGTCTTCTTCCTTAAATTGTTACAATATATTTACAATGCTTCACACTAGGTCTGATTTATGAATGTCAAGACAGTATCGCCAGCCTCCCCGCCAACTTATGTAAATTCAGGGACTCAGGCTGTACTCGGCAATCTCCAAGATGCAAATACAATTCCCCTGCAAGCAGTACCAGTATCACTAGAGACAGAGGTCGCCACTCCCGAACCGCTCAAATCAGCCAGAGACATAGCTTTCGAGTTAGCCGGAGATGCTGTTCGGTACGATCCAGTGGCGATCGCAGCCCTGTACCGAAATCGACCCCTACAAGTCTGGGGAAGGCTGTCGAGCGTTGTTTGGACATTTTTTAGCTTTGCCTTCAGTGTGTGGTTCGACGGCAAAACAGGTCGTACCGCAGCCAACGAAAAGCGTCGCGCCGTCCGACTGCGAGAAATTCTTGGCCAACTCGGCCCAGCTTTCATCAAAATCGGACAAGCACTCTCAACACGCCCCGACTTAGTACCGCCAGTATATTTAGAAGAACTAACAACGCTGCAAGACCAATTGCCAGCATTCCCGAACGAAGTAGCATATCAATTCATCCAAGAAGAATTGGGAGCCCACCCCAAAGACATCTACGCAGAAATCAGCGCCGATCCGATCGCAGCAGCATCTCTTGGACAAGTCTACAAAGGCAAACTGAAAACCGGAGAAACAGTCGCAATCAAAGTGCAGCGACCGGGTTTAGCCGAAAACATCGGCTTAGATATCTACATCCTGCGGCGTCTTGCAGTTTGGGCACAAAACAACTTCAAAATA
The DNA here is from genome assembly GCF_036702455.1 of Microcoleus sp. D2_18a_D3. Classification (NCBI taxonomy): domain Bacteria; kingdom Bacillati; phylum Cyanobacteriota; class Cyanophyceae; order Oscillatoriales; family Microcoleaceae; genus Microcoleus; species Microcoleus sp. D2_18a_D3. The sequence goes on along the minus strand of NZ_JAUBTK010000013.1, from coordinate 13,831 downwards.
ATTCGCAGTGACCTCGCAGCCATTATGGACGAATTGGGCGAGCGCATTTACGAAGAAATGGACTACACCCACGAAGGTCAAAATGCCGAACGGTTTGCCAAACTCTACGGCCACATCAAAGACATTTATGTTCCCAGCATCTACTGGGAATATACCCGCCGCCGCGTCTTAACAATGGAGTGGATCACCGGCATCAAACTCACGAATTTAGAAGCCGTTAAAGCTCAAGGAATCGACGCTCCTTACTTAATTGAAGTGGGGGTGCAATGCTCTCTCAGACAGCTTCTCGAACACGGTTTCTTTCACGCCGACCCGCATCCCGGCAATCTTTTGGCAACTCCAGACGGTCAATTAGCTTATCTCGATTTCGGGATGATGAGCGAAGTTAAACCTTATCAGCGATACGGCTTGTTAGAAGCTGTGGTGCATTTGGTGAACCGCGACTTTGAAGGTTTGGCAAAAGATTATGTCAAGTTAGAGTTTTTAACACCAGACACGGATTTGACGCCAATTATTCCGGCCTTAGCTAGCGTATTTAACAATGCTTTGGGTGCTAGCGTTGCCGAACTCAATTTCAAAAGCATTACTGACGAACTTTCGGCGGTAATGTATGAATATCCTTTCCGAGTTCCAGCTTACTATGCTTTGATTATTCGATCGCTCGTTACGTTAGAAGGGATTGCCATTAATGTCGATCCAGAATTCAAAGTGTTGAGCAAAGCCTATCCTTACGTAGCAAAACGGCTGTTGAGCGACCCCGCACCGGAATTGAGAGCATCCCTGCAAGATTTGCTGTTCAAACAAGGCGAATTCCGCTGGAACCGCTTAGAAAACTTGCTCAACAATGCCCGCGAGAGTGACGATTACGATGTCAGCAAAATCTTGAACCAAGCATTAGAATATTTATTTTCCGAAAGAGGAGATTTCATTCGCGATCGTATTGTCCTGGAATTAGTCAAGAGTCTCGACACACTTTCCAGCAACGCCTTTGCTAACGCCAAATCTGTAGTCGGCGAATGGTTTGGAGTCAAGGCAAATCAACCTGTGGTTTCACAAACGGAAAAAAACAATCTAGAACACATTAAACGGATTTGGGATATTTTGCAATCAACTCCGGGTTTTGACGGGACGAAAGTATTGCAGCTACTTCCGCAGTTGTTGGTGAAACCCGAAGTGCAGAATATGGGGCAGAAAGTAGTCGGCGGTTTAGCTCAAAGAGCAGTTGCTAGGTTAATTCGCGAATTTTTGCTTTCCTCCGAACCGGCTGTGATTACCGAGAATGGAAGCTATTCTAAAACTTCGCCTCAGTTGTCCTTACCTGCTGCGAAGTAGTTAGATTGGGCGTTTTTTTGACCGCAGATATTAGCAGATAAACACAGATGAACGCCGATGAAATTTCGTCTGCGTTCATCATATTAAGCGGCTGCTTTAGCTGCTGGTAAAGGTTCAATTTCTTCGGGATTGGCGTGACGGCGGGGGTCATCAAAACCCCAAGCAAATAGCCAATCGGGGTCAGCGTTACCGCACCCTATCGAATATATTTGGCTGTGTTTGAAATGCTTGAAAAACTCCTGACACTTTTCATCGGTCATTAGCGATTCTTCTAGCGGTAAGTCGTGAATTAGGGCGTATAAATCAAATTCGTTTCGCTCTGGATTCCATTGATAACGCAATTCAGGAGTGTAACCGAGTTCGAGCAGCTTTGCTATTGCCTCATCAGGGTTTTTATAGTTGTCTAAGTGAACGCGGTTCAGGGAAACAACTACTTGTACGTGGTGGTATTTGGCGGGTGTTAATTGATATTCGATCATCGATTTTTCCTTTTTTTCTCATCACAGGTGTAATAGGTTCTTCCGGTTGCGTCGGGGTGTCTTGTTGCTTCGCGGTTCTGCTGTTCGCATCGCTTAGCAGCTTCTGCATCACTCCGAGCATAAAAAGGTCTGTCCGGGTGTTCAGCGAGTTCGGCTTCCAAGTCTTCCCAAGATTTTTCTGGGTTGTCTGCGTCTCTCAACATTTGTCCCTCGCTTAATGTCTCCTCAGTCTTGAACGTTTTGCCCCGCTTGAGTTTTAGGCTCTGGCGGGGTTTCGGCTGTCTCTAGCCATTGCTTCATCAGTAAACCGATGACTTCGCTCATTGGCTTTTCTTGAGCTGTGCAAGCTAGTTTGAATCGTAGCTTTAGCCTTTTATCTACGTAAACGCTTAGTTCAGCCATTTCAGGTGGAATTTTTTTAGCCATGTCTCTCATACGCGCATACCTGTATTCTCGCATCTGGCGAGGGAGCGGTTTACTACGTGGTGACATAACTACGTATTGCGCGGTTGCGCGATATACGTTATGATACTCGCACAGACAAAAAACGGCAACCCCACCGCCTTAAGAAATGTCGCTGCCGGAACAGCCGAACAAGTCATCGCTACGGGATTGTTCCAGCAATATGCCGCTGCCTGCTTCGTGGCCATCCTCTTGACAAAAGTAGAGACAGCTAGCTCATAAAATCTTTATGTTGACTAAAACTTCAAAAGTAGATAAAATTTCTATACTAGATGTTTTTACTTGCTGCGTAAGCCTTATAGCTTTTTCAGATGCAGGATCAGAATCGCTTCCTTCGATCGAAACGGCTACGCGCTGCCCTCTGGTATGCCGCCAACGGCAAGTGCCAGCATTGCAGATGCGATTTGCCTTCAGACTGGCACGCAGACCACATTGAGCGATGGGCAGAAACTCACAGAACCAATGTCCACGAAATGCAGGCATTATGTCCCAAATGTCATCATCAAAAAACTGCTGATGAGAACAGAAACATGACAGATTCAATCCAATTAGACCTTTTTTCTTCACAATCTCCTAAAGAACCTCTTAATTTAAGAAGACATCAAGATGAATTTTTACAAATCTGTAAACGCATAAAGGCAGGCGAACAAATTAAAAAAATTCTCATGCTTGTTACGCCTGGAGGCGGTAAGAGTCTTATCCCAGTAATTGCTGCTGCCAACTTAATTCCAAATCGTAATTCGGGCAACAGCTTTCATGGAACCATAGCTGATGCAATCTGTTGGGTTGTTCCCAGACTCAATCTCCAAAAGCAAGCAGAAGAGAATTTTGAAGATTGGTATTTCAAAAATATGCTAGGGCATCAGCATAGAATTATGGCAAATAACAATGAGCCTAATCCATGCAAGGGGATGAATGGCTATGTAGCTACATACCAGGCTATTATAGCAAGTCCCGATCTTCATGCTCATGAACTTCGACGCAAGCGCTATATTCTAGTGCTGGATGAGTTTCATCATGTCGAGCAAGATGGAGCATGGCATGGAGCGTTGCAGCCATTGGTAGATAATGCGGTATTAGTTATCTTAGTAACAGGAACCGGTGAGCGTGGAGATCGAAAGGAAATTGCTTTTATGCCCTATAAACTAACTCCTAGCGGTCGTACTCCATATCTATCAAGTAGTAAAGGTACTGTAGTTATTGAATATACCAGAGGCCAAGCACTCAGAGAGGGCGCTATTGTTCCTCTGCATTTTGAATGGGGTGATGGACAGGCTGAATGGATAGACCAACAAGGGCAGAAAAATTCAGTCGAAAGCCTAGCAGAGGCTGGAGACTATAGGGGCATAGCACTTCGCACAGCGCTTAGTACCGGATACGCCCATCAGTTACTCACAAAGTGTGTTGATAATTGGAAGTCACATAAAAAAGATAACCATAGAGCTAAGCTATTGGTACTCGCGCCAGATATAGCCACAGCTAATCAATATTTGGAGTGGCTGCAAAAGTTAGGAATAAAAGCCTTAAAAGCCACAAGTGATGAATCGAAAGAAGCGCAAACAGCAATTAAAAAATTTAAGAAACACTACAATTACGGCGATGCAAAAGCAGTTGATGCTTTAGTAACAGTGGCAATGGCGTATGAAGGGCTTGATGTTCCGGCAATTACCCATGTTGCCTGTTTAACTAATATCAGAAGTAAGCCTTGGCTTGAACAATCATGGGCAAGGGCTGCAAGGGTCGATCGAGAAGCTGGATGTTTGAAAAAAACCGGATTGATTTATCTTCCGGATGACCAATTAGCCGGGGATTGCGTACAAAAAATTATGGCCGAACAAGAGCCTATTCTGAGGGAAAGAGAATTAAATAGGCGTGACAATGGCAATGGTGGTAATGGGGAGAATGATGCTAAAAACAAAGAACAGGGATATAATAGTATTATCGCATTAAATTCAAGTTTGACACGCTCAAGAGCATCTGATTCAAGTAACGGGGAAACTGTTGATTATGCTGAAACCGCTATACTTCAATCAACCGCACAGGAGTTTGGAATTAGTGGCAGCACTATAAATCTGAAACGTTTTATGGAGTCGTATAATACACGGCGAATTAGCACTGAAGTTTATGCAGACTCATCAAACCAAGCATCCTTAACCCCAAGTGAAGAGCTGTCTATTATACGAGACAAAATTGAAAATTATGTCCGTCGCTATACAGCCAAGAATGGTATGGAGTTCAAAACCATTAATGGGGAAATTGTCAAAGAATTTGGCAAGTCACGCAAAGCAATGGCACTTGAAGAATTGAGGCGGGTGTGGGCATGGCTACAAAGCAAATATCCAATGAACGATTGAAAGCTCACATAGAAACTCTCGGCAATGCAGGCGAACTGAATGCACCTCCTGGATCGCGCCCTTGGGCGATCGCTGTAAGGCTGGAACTGCAATCAGCCTTACATGATGCTGCATTCAATGCTCAACAATTGAAAGCATGGCGCGATCTGATGAAGCAATTCTCTGGCTATCATCAGCTTGTTGACGATCGTGGACAGCCATTCAAGACTTATGAGGAACTCTGCAAGGCTAAACCACCTTTTGGTTTGGGTTACGATCCGTCAGATATTGACAAAATCATTCAGGAATTAGCATCACCTAATGCAAAGACGTTTGAGCCTGAAGAAGATCGAGTTCAAGAGCAGGGAAGTCCGTCAAAATATTTGCCAAAATTTTCTAAGCTGGTTCAATCTTGTCCAGACCAGCCTATAAATGCAGTTAAGATTCAAGGAGTATTGCGGACTTGTTTAAGTAACGCACACATTTTGAGGCAATTGTGGCTAGACTTGGGATGGATTGAACGATTATCAGGTAATAAACGTGGTGATTACCAAATCACGGATCGGGGGCGAAAACTGGTCAAAGATTGGTTGGAAAAAGTGCCATCTAGTAGTCTAAATGGCAGCTTATTGATAACCATACCTCGTCATAACCCGAAGAAAGCTGGAGAGGCGCTAATTAAAGCTTTGGACTCCGAGCAACTCAAAGAACTTTACAGTCTAATCGGAGAATCTCTTGCGGTTGAAAACAACCCATAATAAAAACCCGGTTTCTTGAAGAAACCGGGTTTTTAATGTATTCGATCACCCTCAACCAAACCTACAATTACTACAAGGTCGAAATGCCAGTCAAATCGCTATTTGCTAGTGGATTGCTGGGACTTGCAGCCGGAGTAATTAAGAGGCTGTTGTCATTGGCAGAGGTATTAGCAGTTGGAGAAATCCCACTATTAACTGTCATGCCGTCCAAAGGAATAATTGGCTGAGTTTGAGCGCTGGTTAGAGAACCCAACAAGCTATTAGTGTCGTAAATGAGGATGTCATCATCGGTTTCGCTAAAGGTCATCATGCTTGGGATTGCACCGCCATGTAGCAAGATATCGTCGGGGATAGTATTGGCAGAATTTACTGTCAAACTACCTGGATTAGTCGCTGCTGTTGACGGTTGTAAGCTGAGATTTGCGGGCGCGGGAGTCGTGTTATTGGGCTGACTAACAGCAAAAATGGCAAAAAACCCGGTTTCTTTGGTTTGGATGCGTCCAGGACGATAGGATTTAAGGGCCATCGACCTTACAGCCTTAAGGATGTCGCCACTTTAGCGCTGATGAGGGAGTTTTATGGCAATTTACGATCGCAGCCAATTAAAGCTGAAGCGCTCAGAAAAGCTCAACTGGCAATGATCCACAAACAAATTTTAGTTAAAAACGGTCAATTGCGGGGAACTCAAGGCGCGATCGACCTTACTCAATCGGCACAAGTACCAAATGCAGATTTCTAACACCCGAAGTTTTGGGCCGGATTCACAATAATTGGCAGTCCTTGGTAAATTAATTGGAGATTTGATATTCACCAGTGGTAAGGTGTAAGGCTAGACGCACCCTACATTGACTGGCAGGATTTTGCAAAAAGTAAATGTATCCCTGACTACTATCTTTTTATGTCATAAATTTGCTATGAATAGCAAAACTAAACACTAGCGGGGCAAAACCTGTGGGCAAGTTTGATAAAATATTCAATTCAGAAGACCAATCCGAAGCAAGCTTGACTTTAGAAGAATCCGTAGCAGCGGTAGCATTGGTTGCAGCAGAGGCAAATTCCCCTGATACGGATGCTGATATCTTAGAAAGCATACTTTGGGAATCAGAAATCTTTGCTGAATACTCGGAAGATGATATGTCAGCAATGTTTCAAAGACTCGCCGGTATTGTTGCCCAAGACGGCTTAGGAGCATTATTTAATACTGCTGGGGCATCTATGCCAGATGAGTTAGTGTTGGATACTTTTGCAATAACCGCAGCAATGTTTGTCGGAGATGGCGAAATCTCTGAGAAGCACCAGGCTTTTCTTCAGGAATTCCAGGAAGCATTAGGTGTGGAAGACGAGGAAGCTGCAGAAATTATTGAGGATGTAATTGCTGCTTACTCGGAAGTAGAGGGCGAAGAGTCGGATTTCGATGGGGCATGGTACATATCTCCTGAAGGCAATTTTAGCGTTCCCATTCCCGTTGACGAGGAACGAGGCGGTAAAATTGATGAGCAAGAAACCTGTGTCGCATTTTCTGACGACTTTGGCGTTTTGCTGAAAATTGATTATTTCCCTGTTGCTGGTGAAGTTGAAGAAACAATCGAGTCGGTGGGCGAGGAAGCTTATCTTAAGTCTTTTCTCGACAATTTTGTTTCTCAGGCAATTCTTGCTAATGTTGCCAATTCTAAGTTACTCCACGCAGAATATTTAGAAGATGAAGAAGCTTATTTCGTGGTTGTCGATTTGCCGGCGGGTGCAACTATCAGCGTGCAAGAAAACGATGGCCCTCTGACTCGGTTGGATGCTTACCGGGGACTTATGGCTTTTATTGCTGACGATTTTTGCTACACGGTAAGCTGTCAGCGCATTTATCAGGAGGGGAATGAATTGGGTTCCCTGGAGTCTGAAGTTGAGGGAATTATGAACAAGATTTTTGAGTTTATTGAGACAATCGAATTCGGGCCGATCGAATAAAGATGACTTGTTTAGACGGGCTAAAAACCGGGTTTCTTTCTAGATGTCTCGCTGCTCAACCCTATATTTTCAGAGAAACCGGGTTTTTTTGCCAACCATTCTCAGGATATTACATCGTGTCCGGTCGATCGACCAAAATCCAACTGGTTGGTAGTCAGGACTTGAGTTTTCATTACTTGCCCGAGCCTGGTTATTTTACCGCACTGCTAGATATTAGAGGTTTTTTACCATAAAAGAGTGCGATCGAGAACAGGGTTTTTTGACCCATTCTCGATCGCACTTCCAGATACATTCAGTCAACCACAGTCGAGAGACAGCAGCAATTAGCCGCCATTTGCGACTAATTAGTAGTCTGAGCTTCCACCAATCTTTGCTTGAGTTCTTCCAGAGCACTCGCCCAGCGCGGATCTGGCTGCACCGAGCCGGAATCAGCGCTCGACACCGTTGTTGCTGACTGATTGCGGCGAGACTTGTTGTTGTCACCCCGACGGCGATTGCTTTTGCTGGAACCGCCTCCACCTTGGGTAGGAGGAGCCGAGCGCTGCTGTTGCTGCGGCGCAGGCACAGGCATAGGCACAGACGCCGACGCCGAAACCAATTGCGGTGACTGCGGCGACTGCTGCTGATCGTCTTCGCCCTTTTCAGATTTACCCTTAGAGCGGGGCAGTGCCTTCTCTATTTTCAGCGGGTTTTCTTTGAACATCAAGCCGTTGTATTTCTCAATAACTTGGTCGGCTTGTTCGTCGGTTAGCACCGTCACAAAACCAAATCCTCTGCATTTACCAGTTTTGCGGTCTGTAATTACCTTGGTGGTAACAGATTCCCCCTCCGGTGCAAAAACTTCTTGCAATTCTTGGCGATCGAGTTCCTTGGGTAGATTGCCAACATAAAGACGAATAGACATGAAAAATTCCTCCCGACTTGGATTTTAATTAATTTGCTCGAACAGAATTACCTGAAGTCAACTGAATATTGACTTCAGGCAAACACCACATAACCGGAGAATTGGCGCATTCCTCCCACCAACCTTGACAGCTCCCCCCACCTTTTAGAACAAAAAGATGATTTACTCTGATAAGGCCGGAACTTAACCGCCGATGCAGAGAGCTTTTAAATCTCAGGTTGTTGTGTAAACTTTTAGTCATCACTCAAATGTTTAGGCTATTGGCTATTCTGTATTACTTGCTTCCGGTTTTGATTCAGAATGTTTATAGCCAGCGCCGTCTAGAAATTTATGTCCAAGGATGTCAATTGTAAGCGATCGGAATGCCAGTATTCAGTTTAATACAGTGATGGATAAAATGGCTAACATTTTTTCAGCCAGTAATCTTACCTCGTTCCTAATCTCGCTCCTAATGCTGAGAACTACTCACTTACCCGGTATCCCTTAAATCGGGCCCGGCAGAGTCCGAGCATTCTTTAAAGGTATCACAGCCTTGGTAACAGAGCTAGTTATTTAGGAAGATTTCAGTCTGAATTTAACGGAAACCACATCTCAATCACTTTTGAGAATTCATCCCGCACAGCAAAAATAGCGGTTGAAAAAAAACAGCCGACAAGCGGCTGGCTGTACTTGCTGTGTTGGGATGTTGACAATTTTTACGCAATGCCTTAAGGGATTTTAGCCAACTGAAGTTATCGCGCTATTTGGTTCAATCCAATTCCTGTAAACTAATGTAACAGAGTGCTGGCAAAAAAGCAACTTTTCTTAATGAAGGAAGAAGGAAGTTCGGCAACGGATTTTGTAACGGATGTAACGGATAGACTCTAGGGTGCGTAGGGAGCAACTCCAGAATCCGATCGCCCCTCCGCTGTTTAACTCAAAACTAATCCTGGCTGCGCGTTGAGGCCGATCCACACCACAATCGGACAACTATTCCTCACCTTGGGCCTTGGATAATGATGTATGCGCCCCAAAAAGCAGCAGCAAAAGCCAAAATCGCAGACCAAATCGGATGTCCGCTGTCACTAACCCTCCCTCCTTGACTGCGGAGACTTTCAAGGTCGATCGCCACAGTAGCACCCCGGCGCAGCCAACCAGTCGCCACAACAGATGTTCCGATCAAATCGCTAGGGCGAGTAGTCTCTTTGAACAAAAATGGCCACAAAGAGCCAATGTAGCCAAACCTCGAAACATAGTGCAACCTCACCAAACCTGTCGCCGTTTGCAAAATCAAATCTTGTCCCAGCCAATTACTCATACCCGATCGACCCAAAAGTTGCCCTTCCAGCCGCACCGGTTCAGCATCCAGCGGCAAACTATCGGGATTTGACAAAATTTCCGGCAAACTCGGCGAAGCGGTTTCTCGCGGTATAATATCCGGGAAGAAATAATTGATCCGCATCAAAGTACCGATGCTAAATCCGATCGGCAAACAGCCCCAAAGAATCGATCGATCGCCCCAAAGCCAATCCAACTGCCAGATACTCGTCCTCGAAAAAATCCCGCCAATCAGCCAAAGCACCCCCACTATCGCCAAACTCATCGGAATTCCAAAAAACGGTGCACCCTGTAAAAATAGTTTTGAATCTTTAAATTCGAGTATTGACTTAAACAGAGACAATTTTCCTTTCCTGGGTTGTTCTGGCACTCCCGCGTTTGCCAAATCTAACTCAGTCTCCAGTTGCCAAAATTGAGCATAGAGGGCCAACAGCTTCAAACGCTCTCCCAGCAAAGGATGCGCGCTGTTAACCGTCAACCAGTTGCGCTCGCCATTGCTGACATCCCACAGCAAAATCTGTTCCAGCGGCGCGTGTAATGCAGCAGAACCAAGGCTTACAGCTTGTCCAACGCCTACAGGTAACAATAGATCGAAACTTTCGAGGAAAAAGCTAGTTTGTTTTTGCTGTTCGATATTATCAGCAATGCCGATCGCAATTTTAGCCAGTGCCCGCGTCAAACCGTTAGGATTGCCCGTAATTTCTGCAGCAGTGCGATCGCTAAAATACACTCTGCGGCGCGACACCCACAACATCGGCCAGCGCAACAACTTATAAATCCCATAACTCGTAGCAGAAATTGCAGCGGCCACAAATTTGACAGCAGAACGCAAAAACTCGATCGTCATTAAATCACACAACCGCTCTTGCCAGTGCGCCACCTGCCAATAAATCAAGTAAGGAATCTGAATCACCAGCAGCGCCAGCGACATCGGCGCAAAATCCCAGTGAGAAATGTGCCCCAACTCCCGCGCAAAAATAGTGGCAATTTCATCATCCGTCAATTGTTCCAACAGCCCGCGACTCACCGCAATCCGAGCAAAACGGGGCAAACCGCCGTAACTGAAAGCTACAGGAACATTCAGCGGCAAGAGTTTCAGCACCGGCACCGGCATATTTTGCTTGGTACAATAACTTCGCAGTACCCGACTAGCTTCCTTGCTGTGCTTCGATAAAACTGACCCGCGCAGGGTTTCGATGCCGCAAAACAGTTTCAGCAGCGCGTCTATCAGCCAGGGAGACGAGGCCAAAAGCAATCCAAAAACCATCTGAACAAACGGAGTTGGATCGCGGTAAAAAAGCTGAATCGGCGCGAAAATAGGCAGTCTAGTGAATATGTAAAGCTGAACTAATAGAGAATTAGTGTTTGTCAGCAGGAATTGCAGCACAAACCGGGCTAGGAAAAATAGGGCGATCGCACTTGCAACGGCTTGCAGCCGAAACTCCAGCAACTTCAGCGGTTTGAGGGGGCGCGGGCTTTTCGCGCGGCCTGCTTCGCGCCAAGTGAGTTGGTAAGTATCTGGGCTGGCGACTCCGGGGATATCTGTTGGGGAACCGGAACTATTTTCGCCGCTAATTTCTGCGGTATCGGGTGCGGTTTCTGTAGGGGCGGTGCCCCCGTGCCCGCCCTCTGATGTCGGGCGAATCGGCGGTGTGGGGGGTGGAGGTGGCGGGGAAATCGGTTGCGATTTAGCGTTTTCTGGCTCTACAGTCGGCTCTAAAGGTAAAAATCCTGTTTTTTTGTCTACGGTAGGTCGTAGCGAAGCGGGGCGTAAGCCATCGCCCCCAATCAATTTTTTCGGCGATTTAGTTCCGGCATCAAAGGCGACAAAGCCTGTTTCGGGGGGAGTTTCTGCGGATTTTGGTTTATTTTCCGGTGGTTTTGGGGGGCGAGGGGGGGTTAATTCTTTTAAAGCGCGATCGGCCCAAGTTTTGACTTGAGAGTTGGGACTTTTGGCGAGGGAAGAGCACAGGGCGATCGCCTCTTTCACATTACCGGTTGCTTTGTATGCAGCCACCAACCCCATCTGCGCGCGGATTCCCGACGGTTGATTAGCTGCGGTTTGGGTAACGGATTCTAAAAGGGCGATCGCGGTGGGGTAATCCTGCTGTTTCAAAGCTGCTAGCCCAGCCTCTAGAGACTGTTTTGCAGATGAATCCGCCGGATTTGGATTAGTGGAAGGTGCCATGACTGTGCTTTCGCTAGCGTCCTTTCTAAGATAGCTTGGCTAGTCGATCGATAGCTGTTCTAACACAGCTCTATTTCTCTGTCACTATTTGTTGCAACCTTTGCCGCAAGGTACTCAAATAATTTCACTAAAATTATTTGTTTCTGAGATATTGCACCATCGCCACGATCCGGCAGGGGTTTAAACCCCTGCCTCAAAGCTAAAGTCCTCTAAAAGAGGACTGAAGAATTATGTCAATTTGTGGTTAAATACTTCCTTGCTCTTTTAGTCTCGCGTTGCGCGGAATTTGTTTGTGTAGACGCGATTTCAATCGCCAGGTTTTAATCTCTATTTTTTGATGCTAAAATTGAAAACAGTAGCTAAAGGAAAAATGCCATGTCAGAACAAGACATCGCTAAGATAATTACTATCGAACCGGGTAAGCGAGGTGGTAAACCTTGTATTCGAGGTATGAGAATTACGGTTTATGACGTGTTGGAATATCTCGCTTCTGGGATGACTTATCAAGAAATCCTAGAGGATTTTCCCTATCTCACGCAACAGGATATTTTAGCTTGCTTGAGTTTCGCAGCTAAACGAGAGCAGTTTATGTTAGTTGTTGGGTGATGAAACTACTACAGAAACCGGGTTTTTAGCCGAATCTACGAATCACAACGAATATTATCTAAAAAACCCGGTTTCTGGGCCCCATACGTCAGCCCTAAGACTTGACGCTTAAGTTGACGGCGCATAATTCTTGCTCTTTTCCGATTCTAAGTATTGCTTGTAAGCCACTTCATCGCCACCAAAAGAATCGATCGATACCTGTCGTTTCGGCATCGATTTCAGAGGAGCATCGATCGGGCTATACCGACAGTAACACATCACAATTACATCATAATCGCTCATCGGAGTTGGAATATCAGGCGTATATGTTTGCACCCGTACAACTTCCCAATCGCTGACGCGATAATGAGTATTGTGCGCGTGCTCGTTTGGATCGTGTTCTGACTCCACCCGCACAAATTCTACAGGGCGATATCCCGGTTCAGGAATCGGTTCCTCAGAAGAATCCCAGTTTTCTGCAATGATAAAAGTTAGAGCTTGGCTGTGTTGGAGTTTTCTCTGTCTCCAGCCTTCATCTTCACCTGACTCAGCCTGAAAAATAATGTATTTTTGCATCACTCTTCCTCCTTTTATTCGATTTCTTCGATTTCTTCGAGATAGTTGGGAAATTCTGTTTTCCCTTTGAACACGCAATCAACTTCAAAAATGTACTTATTTTCGATTTCCTCAATGTCGATCAGTTTCCAGCCATACTTCTTTTGCATATCCCGGCATTTCTGCGGGTTGGTGGCGCTGTGTCGCGAAATATCCCTATCTGAATCGTAGCGCAGCCACCTATTTGGATCGTTATTTGTCATTATTGATATAGCTCCTGTGTTGGCTCTACAACATTGGAGAAGTCGTCTTGGCTCGGTGTTTGCAGCACTGTGTCAAGGCGCATCTTTAGAGTTGATTTATTTTATGATAATGCCAGATCATGCTTTAATACCCTCTTTATTCCAAGGCTTTCACTGTTGTAGGATTGACGGACTCCGACCAAAGAAACCGGGTTTTTGGCCGAATCTGCGAATCACAACCAAGTATTCAAGGGAAAAACCCGGTTTCTAGCCACCCATGCGTCATTCCTCAAAGAAACCGGGTTTTTGGTCGAATCTGTGCCTCACAACGCAGTATTCAAGGGAAAAACCCGGTTTCTCGGCCCCATGCGTAAGCCCTAAAAAAACTTAACCTTGCAGCTTACCGCCCAGATTTTCTCGGCGATGTACCCTCAGCCCGCTTCCGACGGATCAGCACGCTCATCACCTGCTTCGGATTAGCGGCACGCTGTACGGGACTCCAATCGCCCACTTCTGCAAATCCCAGCCGGTACAAAGTGAGTATGGTTTCCCGGACACCCGATTGCGAACCGACAACCGTTAACAGCACCACTTCCTGTTCGCATACTGCTGCTGAGTCGTCATTTGGGCATTGGGATTTGTTGTCGTCAGGCACGAATTCCTGTGACATAATATGTTCTCCTGGTTTTGGGTTTTCTAGAAAAACCCAAAAACCCA
>NZ_JAUBTK010000012.1:103022-126281 GCF_036702455.1 Microcoleus sp. D2_18a_D3 | reverse complement strand
AACTGTCAACTGTCAACTGTCAACTGTCAACTGTCAACTGTCAACTGTCAACTGTCAACTGTCAACTGTCAACTGTCACATGAATTATTTTACATCATTAATCGGACAAGAGCCAGCAGTAGAATTGCTAACACAAGCAGTCGAGCGAAACCGAATTGCTCCTGGTTATTTATTTGTCGGCTCTAACGGCATCGGCAAAAGTTTAGCGGCTCAGTGTTTCATTGAGCTTTTATTCTCAGCAAATATTCCCGAAACCAGACTAATAGCCTCCGTGCAAAATCGCGTGCGGCAGCGAAATCATCCAGACTTACTCTGGGTTGAACCAACTTACATGAACCAAGGCAAACGGCTTACGCCAAAGGAAGCAGAGGAAGCAGGTTTAAAGCGGAAAGCACCACCACAAATTCGCTTAGAACAAGTTCGAGAAATCTGTGATTTTCTCAGCAGACCGCCGCTAGAAGCTGCGCGTTCAGTCGTAGTTTTGGAACAGGCAGAAACAATGGGTGAGGGAGCCGCTAACGGCTTGTTGAAGACTTTGGAAGAACCGGGAAAAGCAGCCCTCGTTTTAATTGCTCCGACAGTGGAACTTTTGCTACCAACTTTGATTTCCCGTTGTCAAAAAGTCCAGTTCTCACGGCTGAATCCCGAAGCAATGGCACAAGTTTTGCAGCAAGCTGGATTCGCACAGATTTTGGAGCATTCCGAGGTACTGGGGATGGCTCAGGGTAGTCCTGGGGAGGCGATTTCTATTTGGCAGCAACTGCAATCAATACCCGATGATTTGCTGCAAAAGGTGAAGCAGTTGCCTCAAAATCTGCGCTCTGCTTTGGAATTAGCCAAGGAAATTGATAAAACTTTAGATACTGAATCTCAGTTGTGGTTAATCGATTATTTACAGCACTGTTACTGGCAGCAATTTTTGGCAGGGGGAATTAGTCGATCGCCCTTAGAGCCCTTGGAAAAAGCACGACAATATTTGCTAAACTACGTACAGCCGCGATTAGTTTGGGAATGCACACTAATGGGAATATGTCAAGCATAATTTAGTGCCAAGTTTTATCCCAATACGATGAGTAACACAATGGAAAAAGCCACATTTGCCGCCGGTTGTTTTTGGGGAGTTGAACACAAGTTTCGCGCGGTTGCGGGTGTCGTCTCGACTGCTGCGGGCTACACAGGAGGTCACTGGCCCAATCCCTGCTACCTAGATGTTTGCGCTAGAGTCACTGGTCACGCTGAAGCCGTGCTACTAGAGTACGATCGATCGCAGGTGAGTTACGAAGCACTGCTAGATGTATTCTGGAACTGTCACGATCCTACCCAAATCAATCGCCAAGGCCCCGACAGAGGCGAACAGTACAGGTCGGTGATTTTTTATCACAATTCCGAACAAGAAAAAGCCGCGCGCGCCTCCAAACAAAAATTGCAAACTTCCGGTAAATACGACAAAGATATTGCCACCGAAATCAAACCTGCTGGGGAATTTTATATGGCAGAGGATTACCACCAGCAATATATTGAGAAGAAGCGGCAGTCGTCAAAAGTTATTAGTTAAAAAGTAGGCAGACGCGACAAAAAAATAAAATATCTTAGGGGCGGGTAACGCAATGATCTATACTAGCGGCCAGTTTATTATTAATGCAAAACCCTGCCTCCTCCAAGTCATGTTTATTTCCACCTACTCAGTAATAAATCATTAGTGATGAGATAGTGTTGGGTAGGGGCAATCCCCGCGTGGTAAGCCGATGCGATGGGGATGCGGTGCAAGTCTCAGCTTTGAAAATTGCTAAAAGAATATAGATGCGGGGCTGGAAAAGCCAGTATGAAAAGGATCGATCGCGTTTTAAACAGCTTGTTACGCAAGTCATAATTTTATAAAAATGCTGTAGCAGTTGGGCGCGTAAGACCCAAACAATTTTGCAATAAAGCCTAAATAAAGATTGGGCATTTATGCTTCAATTTTTTTGAGTAATCCCAGTTTTTGCGTCCCGGACTGTAGTCATTAGTCAGATGACAGAAGAAAAAGGGAAGAATATCTAGTTTTGCAGTCTTGCTTGTTTATTTGCTAAGCTAGAGGTGGCGCTCTGTCATCAATAAACTTTAGATTTATGCACAGGTTATTAACTGGGAAACTGCGAATAGAGTATTTAACAATACCGATCGCTAATCTTCCAGCAAATCTATCCGGTACTAAAATTGTACAGCTTACGGACTTTCACTATGACGGGGTGCGGCTGTCGGAATGGTTGCTAGAAGAGGCGATTGCTGCGGCCAACGAAGCTGAACCAGACATGATTTTTTTAACTGGTGACTTTATTAGCTACGATCCCGCACCTATTTACGGCTTAGTGCAGCGATTGAAAAACTTGCAAAGTCGAGTGGGAATTTACGCGGTTTTGGGCAATCACGACCACTATTTACCGGGGGCAAAAACAGAGGTTGCTAATGCTTTAAATAGCGTCGGGATTGGGGTTTTGTACAACGAAGCAATCTATCCTTTGGGGTCAGAATTGGCTTTAGTTGGGCTGGCAGATTTTTGGTCGGGCGATTTTGCGCCTAAACCTGTAATGGCATCCATAAATCCCGCAATTCCTCGGATTGTCTTGTCTCACAATCCTGATACTGCTGAAAAGCTGCAAAATTGGCGGATTGATTTGCAGTTGTCTGGGCACACTCACGGCGGTCAAATCGTTATTCCTGGTATCGGCCCTTTGTACGCTTGGGTCAGAAAAATTGGCTCTTTGATTCCTCAACGAATCCGAAAGTTCATTCCTTTGCTGTCGGGTTGCGATCGAGTAGTTACTCACTGGGAATGGGCTAGCGGTTTGCATCAGGTTGGGAGTAATTTGCTGTACGTGAATCGCGGTTTGGGGACTTATGCGCCGGGAAGACTATTTTGTCCCCCGGAGGTGACAGTAATTACTTTGGTTTGTCAAGATACGTAAGGGCGGCTTTAGGGTGCACGCTTTCCCGATAATAGATAATATAGCAGAAGGAAAAAGGAAGTTCGGCAACGGATTATGTAACGGATGTAACGGATGTAACGGATGTCAGGAAAAGGGAAGTTCGGCAACGGATTATGTAACGGATGTAACGGATGTAACGGATGTAACGGATGTCAGGAAGAAGGAAGAGGGAAGAAGGAAGAAAGAAGAGGGAAGGAGGAAGAAGGATTTTTGTACAATGTCTATTATTTTTAATTTGCTTCTCCAAAGCGATAGCCTCTGCCGTAAACTGTGTGAATTAGCACCGATTCGCCTGGGGCTTCTATTTTGCGGCGCAACAGGCGAATTTGAGCGGCTAATACATTGCTGCTGGGTTTTTCTGCTTCACTCCACAAATATTGGTGGATTTGTTCGTGTGTTAGCAATTGACCGGTATGGCGCATTAAGTATTCTAATAACTGACATTCTTTTTCTGATAAGTCAATTGTACGATCGCCCCGATAAGCTAATTGATTGTCGTAGTCTAGCTGTAAATCTGCAACTTGCAGCCGCCCGACAGCAACCTCGGCATCAAAAGTAGGAGGCCGCCGCAGCAAGGCGCGGACTCTGGCTAGCAGTTCTCGCAGTTCAAAAGGTTTGACTAAATAGTCGTCTGCACCGGCGTCGAGTCCTTGTACGCGATCGTCTACGGTATCTTTGGCGGTGAGAAATAGCACTGGCGTATTCCGCCCTTGCGATCGCAACTTCTGGCAAATTGCGAGTCCGGTTTGTCTCGGCAGCATCCAATCCAAAATTAGCAAATCGTAATTGCCCTGCATGGCTAAATTGCTGCCACTTGCTCCGTCAAATGCCACATCAACTGTATAACCTTCGCGGCTTAAAACTCGACTCAAAGGGTCAGTCAACTCAACTTCATCATCAACTAAAAGAATCCGCATCCTGATTTCATATTTGAGACTTAAAATTTGAGATTTTAAGTTAAGTAAACTGATTTTTGCTAATTTTTCAAGTGGGCAATACTTTCCGATTCGCTGCAAGCTGCTGCTACCCATTCCTGGATGGCAGGCAAGGCCAAAATCGCATCCGCATAAGCTTTTGCTACTGAATCTAATTTGACTCCGTAGGTGACAAAACGCATCACTACTGGGGCAAACATAGCGTCAACAATTGTGAATTTCCCGAACAGCATATCGCCGCCTGTGCCGAATTTTGGCCGGCATTCGCGCCAAATGGCAAAGATGCGATCGATCTCTGCTTCTACACCGGGAGTCCTCCCTTCTCCCGGATAGCGGTTGCGACAGTCCATCGGCATATTTGCGCGCAAATTTAGGAACCCTGCGTGCATTTCCGCACAGATGGAACGGGCGATCGCCCGTTCCGCTACATCGGCCGGCCACAAATCATTAGCAAAGCGTTCTGCAACGTATTCGCAAATTGCTAAAGATTCCCACACTTTCAGGTCGCCGTCGATTAAAACTGGTACTTTTCCCGATGGAGAATAGCGCCGAATTTCCTCATGGGTTGTAGGCCAGTCTAAGGGGATTCTGACCTCGGCAAATTCTAGTTTAGCTTGTTTCATCGCCAGCCAAGGACGCAGCGACCAAGAGGAATAATTTTTGTTGCCAATAACAAGTGTCAATTCGGTCATAGTTTAGCTGTCAGCTATTGGCGATCGCCCGTTAAAGTTTAAGTTTTAGAGTTGAATACACAAAAGCGTGACACACAATGGCTATCGCGCGTTAGCGAAGCCCTCGAAGAGGATCGCCGCGTTGTCTGCACCAGCCTCTGCAAGCATTTTACATTAACAGCCTCCCAGCGTTCCGCGTTTTTCTGCAAACTTCGATCGGGGGGCGCGATCGAACACGCTTGATTCCACATGGAGCGAGAAGCCTCTGTCCCTGGGAACCCTGGGCTGGTTAGCGCTAGGTACAGCTACTGTATAGTCCATTTCCTCCCTCTCTACACCACCGCCTGAGAGGATTTCATCTACTCTAATCTTTTTCAGGGAATCCGGGTCTACACTGTGAAAATTTTCGTCAAATTCTTGATTGTTTTCCATACCGACCGCCCTTGAAAAACGTGACGAAATAAAAACTTACTAAATATAATATATACCCAAACAAATGATCTAGCAAGACCCGAAAATTATTTTTCGCTATGAACTCTATGTGTTATTCTGAGTTTGGTAAAAGCTGTTTCTGCTTAGGCCGCGATCGCCCCGTTCTAAAATTTAGAAATTTACACTCTAAAAATTGACATGATTACTGTTGCACTTCCCAAAGGCGGACTGTTAGGAGATAGCATTCGGCTGTTTAAATCGGTTGGATTAGACTTCAGTGCTTTTCTCGATTCCTCTAACCGACAACTTCAAATTTATGACCCGACAGGCACTGCCAAAGCTTTGCTAGTAAGGACGCACGACGTGCCGGTTTATGTGGAATACGGTCAAGCGGATTTGGGGATTGCTGGCTATGATGTTTTGCGGGAAAAAAAGCCGAAAGTTGCAAATTTAATTGATTTAAAATTTGGCAAGTGTCGGCTGTCGGTGGCGGTGAAGGAATCTAGTTCTTATCGACGAACTGTGGATTTGCCTCCTCACGGTAGAGTTGCTTCTAAGTTCGTACACTGTGCAAGGGAATATTTTCACAATTTGAATTTGCCGGTGGAAATTGTGCCGCTTTACGGTTCTGTGGAGTTAGGGCCGATTACTGGTATGTCGGAGGCAATTGTGGATTTGGTTTCGACTGGCAAAACTTTGCGGGAAAATGGTTTGGTGGAAATTGATGTTTTGTTTGAAAGTTCGGCTTATTTAATCGGTCATCCTCTGAGTTACCGTTTGAATGCGGGGGGGGTGAATGAGTTGATCGGGAAGTTGAGAGAGCAAGTTTTGACGACTGTTTGATGGTCTAAAATTAGAGTGCTTTGATTGGTTCGTAGATAAGTAGGGAAACGGCATTGCCCATTGGCGTCCACTTAAGCTGTCAGTCCGCCCAGTCCTTCCGTCCGCCCGTCAGTTCGCCAGGGAATGAATTCCACGGGGCTTATAGTTAAAGTCCTCTCAAAGAGGACTGAAGAACTCATTAGTCCTATGCAAGAGGACTTTAGCTTTGAGGTTCTTGTTTCAACCCCTGCCGGACTATTAGTTGTACGTTAAGTTGATACTAAACGGCAATGTTGTGTCCTACTCCCTGCGCCGGACACGGCAATGCCGTGTCCCTACAGATGCTAGCCTACTTTTCAGAATTGCTATAGGTTGGTAGCCAGGACTTTAGTCCTTATTTGCGGTAAAAAAGAGCACTGAAATCCTCAGTACGAACTGGTTCTATTTAGTTGATTTCTGAGCGGTTACTTACAGGTATAAAACCTAGTTTTTCCTGGCAGCGGGTGATATAAAAACGGACGACTGTATCAGCAGGGTTTTGTTCGATGAGTTGCTGAAAATATCCCAAGGCGGCGACAAATCTTTCGGATTGCCATCCTTGAATTCCTTTGTCAAATAAACCCTGGGTAAGCTGCTTTGCCTCAGAGTCGGGACAGGAGGCGCTCCAGATTTCGTAGATTTCAATAGCTTCCTGCTTGCCGCGCGGGGTTACTCGATCGATCCAGCGATAGTAATAATTGTTGCTGGGCAAATGGCTGTCAGCAGCAGTCGCCCCAGAAGTAGAAATAATACTCTCCTGTGTTTCCACTTCTAAGTCGCACTTTAATAATAGACTTTCTTTTGAGTTTGAGTTGAGACTTATGCCATTTAGAAATTCTCTCGCATGAACAATGGCATTTTCGCTAACAATAATTTGGCAGCCGTATATTTTAGTTAAATTTTCTAACCGAGAAGCTGTATTTACCACATCGCCGATGACTGTAGAGTCCATGCGGCGATCGGAACCTAAAGTGCCGATCATGCCGATACCTGTGTTAATTCCCGTACCAATATTGACGGGAGATTCTAAATTGTATTGGTGGCGACTGGCATTAAATTCTTGCAAGGTTTCTTGCATTGCTACTGCGGCTTCGATCGCATTCATCGCGTGAGAATTTGGCTGGTCAAATACGGCCATGATTGCATCGCCTAGGTATTTGTCAATAAACCCGCCGTGAGACGTTATGCACTCGTTCATTTTAGTAAAAAAAGCGTTCAACCATTCAAAAGTCTCGCGAGCTTGTTGAGATTCGGCGATCGCAGTAAACCCGCGAATGTCGCAAAATAAAACAGTCAGCTCTTCTTCTGTGGCATTGCCCAACTGAATAGATTCTATTCCTTGCGGCGCAATTCGCTCCAGAATTTGCTCTGGCACAAATAGCTGAAATTTTTCTGACAGATATTCGTTGGCTTCCCAAGCTGCGGCGATTTGGCGTTTGCTTTGCTCTTTTACCTGCTGGTTGAATTGGGAAGATACAGCTTGCGATCGCATTTGACTCAACTGCAAAATATTTTCAACTTTTGCCAGCAACAAACGACTGTTAAAAGGCTTTGTCAAATAATCATCGGCCATCATTTCTAACCCTTTGATGCGAGACATATCGTCATTGAGGGCAGTTAAAAAAATCACCGGTACCGTTTGCAATGCCGTATCCTTCCGCAGGATCTCGCACACATCAAAACCGTCCATCTCCGGCATCATAATATCTAGTAAAATTAAATCCGGTCGGGAGGCGCGGGCAAGGGAGAGCGCTTCATGGCCAGATAGCGCTGATACTGTAGCGTATCCTTTGAGGTGCAATAACTCTTCCAGTAAAGTCAGATTAGCTGGCTCGTCATCAACCAACATGATGCAGGGCGACTTGTTTGACATGGAATATGATATAATATATCGAATTTAGCTCGGAAGTTGCGCGTCAGGAAGCTCGAAAACTGGTTGATTGGTATATTTCTCCTTACTAAACTCGATATTTTTCGTAGGAACAGGCTTTCGGAGGCAAGTGCGGGCAAGTCATATAGATATTTATCTACTATTGAGTTTAACCTTTGTTGTGATCAATTATCATAAATGGCAGTGCTGGAACTGCAAATAATTATTGTTAGCCCAGAAAAGTACGGACAGTAGCGATCGTCAAATTCAAATCCAGTGGCTTGCTTAAATAAGCAGAAGCGCCAGCTTCCAAACATCGCTCACTGTCACCGGGCATCGCCATCGCCGTCACCGCAATCATCGGTACCGAATCCCAGACAGGATTGGCTTTAACTCGCCGCATCAACTCAAAGCCGTCAACATCCGGCAACTGAATGTCCATCAAAATCAAATCCGGCAGCAACTCCGGGGAACCAGAGGCGGCGAGAATACGATCGGCCATGGCCTTCCCATCCGCGAGTATCTCTACCCCGTACCCCTCCAATTCCATCACCTCAGAAATTAACATTTGGTTAAAAGGCTGGTCTTCGACAACCAAAATCCGCTTCCTGGCAATTGGTAAAGCAATCGCAGAAGCAGGAACTAACTTGGTATCCAAAGCACAAGAAGCAAAGTTTCCCAACTGTTGACGCATCTCCGTCAAAGGCAGCCAAACGCGGAAAATACTTCCCCGATCGCAAACAGATTGAAAAGAAACAGTTCCCCCGTGCAATTCTGCCAATCGCTTAGTCAAAGCCAAACCCAAACCTGTACCTTCGTGCCGCCGAGTCAGGGAAGAATCCACCTGTTGAAAAGGTCGAAATAGCAAGTGCCAGCGGTCTTGAGGAATGCCGATGCCGGAGTCTTTCACCTCAAAACAAAAATAAGGAGTGCTGGCATTTACAGGAGAACAATCCGGTCGGTAGTCGCCGTCTATTTCACTGCCGTAGGCCAGACGCCCGCTGAGTTTAACTTGTCCCTGTTCGGGGGTAAATTTGATGGCATTGGAAAGTAAATTAATCACAATTTGTCGCACTCGCCTTTCGTCGAGCCAAACTTTAGTAATACGGTAGTCGAGTTCTAAAGACAAACCGATTCGCTTTTTGTCTGCCCGTGGCTGCATCATTTTCATACAGTCTGTCGCGAGTTCTTGAATGCGAACAGGCTGTAAGTTTAGTTCTACTTTCCCGGCTTCAATTTTAGAAAGATCGAGAATATCGTTGATTAGCTGCAACAAGTGCTGCCCACTTTTTTCGATCAGTTCTACATAGTTGATTTGTCGATCGCTCAACTGTCCGGCAGTTTGCCGAAGCAGCAAGTCAGAAAAACCGAGAATGCTGTTAAGAGGCGTCCGCAATTCATGGGACATTGAGGCTAAAAACTCGGATTTCAACTGAGAAGAATACTCTAATTCTTCGTTAACTTGGCGCAGGTTCTCTTGTGTCTGAGCCCGCTCGATCGCCGCCCCCAGAGTCCGGCAAGCAGCCTCCAGCACTTCTTGGTGGACGGCGGCTTGCAGTTTTTTGATGTTGCGGGACTCCAGCGTCAGCACTCCGATGATTGTGCCGTTGGTAGCTGCGATCGGAAAAATACCCAGTTGTCCGATTCCCGGATGCCGAAATTCCGGCACGGCATTGGGATGTTGGGCATAATCCTCGACAAACACAGGTTTACCAGTTTTCACCACTTCCCACAGCAAACCGATGCCGTAGGGAATGCCTTGGTCGAGCAATTCTTGCATTCCTGCGACTACGGGTTCCCCGTAAGTAGCCAAAAATTGACTAGAAACTTGGTTGCAAATCCCCGACGCTTGGCGATCGTTTCCCTTGCCGTTAATCACCTTGACATCTCCGAAAGCTGCATTCATTGCCTCTACTAAATAGGTGAGGGCAAACTGACCTATTTCTTGCAAACTGTCAGATTTTTGCAGGCGTTCGGTTAAACCTAAAAGAAAGCTCAGCCGCCTGACTTCTGCGTTCAAGCTAGCTTGGGAGTTTTGGTATACCGTAACGTCTCGAAAGGTAAACAGCCGTCCGCCGCTGTTGGTAATCGTGGCGCACACCTCCAAACAAACCGCATTGGATTGCTCGAAATAAAATGATAAACTTTCATGCTGAGATTTTTCCAGTGCTTGCTGAAACTCTTGCCACTGCTGAACAGACAAGTAACCCCGATCGACAATTTCCGCAAACAGCAAGTGGCACTTCGGCTTTGTTTCCAGCCATTCTGGGGACAGTCCCCAGATTCCCGCCAATTTTTGGTTAAACAAAACTAAGCAGTCAGACGAGTCGAACAGAGCGATCGCATTGTCTACTTGGTTGAGAATCAGTTCTTGGTCTGCCCTCAACTGGTGCAAGTCTCTCTCCATTTTCTCTGTGTGTTTAGCTCTTAGTTTCGTTGTCATAACTTTCTAGGGATATGGCAAGAGTTATTTTATAACCCCTTACTTAAGGTGACATAATTTTAGGTTTTTGGGCAGTGAGGGCGATCGATCTGCCTTGTGATCTGAGACACTTGCTGGTTTCCGAGGGCGATCGGAACCCGCTTTGAACTGCGTCGGCTACATTGCTTAATCATGAGGCAATAAGGAGGGAAAGCATTATGACAGAAGCAGAATTTTTTAATAACAATGCTGTCGAAGTTGATGGCATCTGACTTGAAACTATTGTGTCCAACCCTGTGCTAAATTGACCCATAATAAAAACTAATTCCCGTGATAAGAAATCAGCATATAGCAATCCTAAATAATTTGTGAATTTCCTACGGGCTCCCAGCGAGTTCGGGGAGGGTTGGGGTGCGATAAAAAATTTACGACTCCTGCAAGGATTGCTATATGTCAAATGCAATCATGACCTTACCCTTAAATTTTATTAGCAATAACTTGTTTATTTGGATTAACTGCTCAAGCAAGTGTTGGATTTAAAAACATAGGCATAAGGCGCGCACGGATCACCCGGAGACAGTGATATCAGTTTCAAAAAAGCCACTGTAGACTCGTGAACCCAACCCATACAAAATCAGTTATTCCCAATAATTTAATCTAAAATTGTGCGACGGAGCGATCGCGCCGAAGTCTAAAATCTAAAATGGTATGAGTTATGACGATCGCACTTATGAGTAAGGTGTGCAGTGCACACCCTACAAATGTGAGTTAGAACCCAAGTCTGGTTAATGTTTCTTAGGATTTTTCGGAAAAGGAATGCCCAAACTTTCGTGAAAAACAACCTGAGTTTTATAAGTCAAGCGCCGGTTAACTTGTTTGATGATTTTTTCCAAAAGCGCATCGCCGGTTTTTTCTATTAAAGGTTGAGACATCGATCGAATAAACTTGGGAAAGCAAACTCCCACAGCCAAATCCAGCTTCCAGCTAGTAATGGTAATCGCAGGCGGCAGCTTAGCACGTTCCGAGCTCGGCCAATCGGCGGCAAACTCCTGAGACGGTATCTCCACTAGCTTCATTGCCGATCGAAAATCCACCTCATACCCAGGCGAGGTATAATTCGGAACCGGAATAGTCTTAATCAAATAACAGCCTTCAGCGTCAGGCGGCAGCAACTCTAAACCAATTCTCGCTTCAACGCGGTAGCCAAAAGCCCCAAAACGCCCGATTAATAAATCATAGCCGTTTTCGCCGATCGGCTCGGCCTTCATCGGCGAAGCGCACTGGCAAAACCAAGTCTTGTGGTTGTTCAAATGCTGTGCCACCGTCTCCGCATCGGCGTACATCTCCATGCTGTCTTCAAAATGCGTGTGAAACCAAATCGGCTCAACTTCCTCTGGTGCATCCGCGCTTCCACTTTCGGGCTGTTGGACACTCGCATCTGGGTAGTAATTTTCGTCAGAAGCTTCAACAGTTGGATATTCAGCGGAATCCTGCTTCATTGTATGCTCTCCTGTTATACACGCCAATCAATCTGGTTGGGGATGTGTTAAGGGAGTTTCCTCCCTACAATTGAGAAATTGATAGTAACAAAACTTACCCTAGTTCAGCATAACTCGACATATGAAAGCATTTGTAGCAGGAGCCACAGGTCAGACTGGCCGCCGCATCGTCGCAGAATTAGTCAAGCGAGGTATTCCCGTGCGCGCTTTAGTCCGAAATCTAGAGACAGCTAGGCAAATTTTACCACCGGAGGCTGAGTTAGTGACTGGGGATGTATTAAATGCAACTTCCCTGGGCGATGCCATCGGCGATAGTACGGTATTGGTGTGCGCGACAGGGGCGGCCCCTGGTTTTGACCCGACAGCGCCTTACAAGGTTGATTTTGAAGGTACTAAAAATTTGGTGGATGCAGCTAAGGCTAAGGGCATTGAGCATTTTGTGCTTGTGACTTCTCTGTGCGTCTCTCAGTTTTTTCACCCGCTGAATTTGTTTTGGCTGATTTTGGTTTGGAAAAAGCAAGCCGAGGAGTATTTGCAAAAAAGTGGCTTGACTTATACGATCGTCCGTCCGGGCGGTCTCAAAAATGAGGATAATTCAGATGCGATCGTCATGACTGGTGCCGACAAAATGTTTGAGAGCAGCATTCCGCGCACCAAGGTAGCCCAAGTGTGCGTGGAGGCGCTGTTTCAGCCGACTTCTCGCAACAAGGTTGTGGAAATTGTGGCGAAGTCGGAGGCTCCGCAAAAGAGTTTTGAGGAGTTGTTTGCCAGTGTGATTTGATTGAATTAGGCTTGCTTGGGTTCGGTGCCTCAGACAAAAAACCATTTGATTTGGGTCTGAGATGTTGCACCATTGTCAATAACAGGCAAGATGCCTGTTCCACAAAAAGTGCATTTTCTTGTGGGGCCGGCAGGATGCCCGCCCAAAAAAGGCTTATCCTGCCGGCCCAAAAAAGGCTGATCGAGAATGGTGCAAGATGTGATTTGGGTCAAAGATTGGGGCTGACGCACCCTACAACAATTTTCCGATCGCCAAATCTGGCAAAATCTTAATAGTTTTACTATTCGCCCTTAAAATTTCGTTTTCTCAGCATGAAAACTCTCAAGTGGCCAGCTTGGTTCCCCTATCCGATTTCGTGGTTAAGGGCGTTTGCTCTCGCTCAGAGTTTTAGTTTTGTCCTTCGCAGGGGCATTCCTTTTGTCAGCGACGATATCGGCTTTCTGACTCTACTGCTGGCGGCTTGGCTGATTCAGTTGCCTGTGTTTTTTGTTTGTCACTTTTTAGCAGTCAAAATCTTAAATCCCTTACTAATTATGCTGCCGGGGCGCTTTCGCGTGGCGCGCAAGTTCAAGCGCCGGCATACGGGTATTCGATCGCACTTGCGAGAAGGCTTGAATGCTGTTGTAGTGATTTTTTTTGCATTTAATCTGTCGCTGTTGGTGCAACTTGCGATTTTTTATTGGCCAGCGCGATCGCTCGATCCGGCCCAGTTACTAACAGGAATATCTACTCTCACAAATGTTGCCATAGCCGGCGAATTAGATTTCTGGCTGATTAAATTGGCGGGGGTTTTATCGAGTCTAACGCTGGTAGCCGCGCCGCTATATCAATACGATTTTCGGGTGCGCCGGATGCGGGCGGCTCGAAAATTAGCCGAAATTTCGGAAATGGAAATGACTTTGCTGGAAGCTGAGAAATTTGGCCGTCGAAAAAGAGGTTTGCTGAGGCGATCGGAAATTCAAATCCTCGGATTTATACTTTTAATCGGCGCTGTGATTGGCGGCGGTGTTTTTTTGGTTGACAGTTTGCGGGGAAATCAGCAGTTGTCGCAGTCGGTAAGCGGGCTGGGAAAATTCCCGCCGCTGGCTATTAAAACCGGCGATCCTTATATTCGGGCGCTGATGCGTACTATTTCTGCTAGCGAGTCGAATGTTGCTCGCCCTTATCACGTTGTTTACGGTGGCAAATATATATTAGATTTGAGCCGCCATCCTGACTGGTGCGTGAAGATTGTTAATGGCCCGAATCGAGGCAAGTGTACTACGGCAGCGGGCAGGTATCAATTTCTGACTTCGACTTGGAAGGAGAAGGCTAAGCGCTATCAGGCGCGTCGTGCTAATTTTTTATTCTGGGAAGATTACAGTTTTGAACCAGAAGATCAGGATGCTGTGGTTTATGCTTGGTTGAGCGATCGCAAGTTTTGGAAAGCTGATATTTCTGAGATGTTGCGGCAGGAAAGATTAACTGACGTGTTGCGGATGCTTTCGGGAACTTGGACGAGTTTGGGATATGGAATTGAAAACAATTCTATGAGTTCTCGTTTGCCGAAAGTCTACCGGGAAATGCTGCGGGAAGAATTGGCAAATGCTGGTTCTTAGGAAGTTAAATGTTGGCGGTTGACTGTTGACTGTTGACTGTTGACGGTTGACTGTTGACTGTTGACTGTTGACGGTTGACTGTTGACGGTTGACTGTTGACGGTTGACTGTTGACTGTTGACTGTTGACTGTTGACTGTTAACGAATGTTATTGGTTATTAACAAGGCAAAGCGATTAAGAAATAACCACTAATAAGTCACGAATAACTAATCCTTCAATTTTGGTAAAAAGGCTGTTAAACATTTGTACAATTCTAATCCCGGCCCTGCTTGCAGCGGATAAAGCTTGTCGAAATTAATGGGGTTTCCCGGTGCTAATTTCCACTCGGTTTTCTGTGCGGTTTTTGGGGAAATTTCGATCGCTACCGTGATGTTAATAATGTTGTTGTGCTGGGGGATGCCCCGGAAGCAGTAACTTTTGCCCGTGCGTTTGTCTGAATCGCTGCCGGTGATGTATCTGTCTTGTTTGCGAAATTGGATTTCTCTGAAAGGTCGATCGAGCACAAAGGAGTCTCGGTAGCGGTAGTCTCCGTCGCGCAAGCTTTCGACAGTCGGCTTGATTTGACTTATAACTGTTGCTGCACTAAGAGTTAGCATCATTGATCCGCGTTCCTCCTGTGAAATCGGTGATTTTGGTTGCTGGTGTCTGAGTCGCTATGGGCGATCATCGGCTGAAACAAACCCGCCCTGTAACAAATTAATAAAAGCCGTTAAGCAGTTTAAGTTGATCCCTAGCAATCGTGAATAATTATTTCAGGGTTTCCTCTCGGTTATTTATCTGAGTAATAATAGAAACATACAGCAAGCCGTGAGAAATTTTACGGGCGCATATTTAGGGATTAATTGACGATACTGCGAGGATACTGCTATGTTTTGCGTGACGCGAGAAACAAAAAATTTAGGGCGGGTTGAAACCGGAAATTCCCAACGGCGAGGCTCTTTCACATCTGCGTATAAAAGTACCCCTATTCTCCGATCGCGAGTTTACAAAGATGAGGCTTTGGTGTCTGCTACCCTGGCCGGACTGCCAGCTCTTTTGGCATCCCTCGAAAGCTTTCGCGAGGAGTAGAACCTGGCATTTTCTCTTGCTATATTTGGCGCTTGGAGGTTGGTGATAGCGGCTGTCAACCAAGCAGGGGATGTTTTGATTTCACCTAAAATCCTCCTCGATTTGAGTAGAGTTTTGCTGTGCTGAAGTATTCCGGGACGCAGAAACCTGGTTGTTTATACAAAAACCTTTTTACAGCCCTTTGTTATGGTATGAAAAAGGGTATAAAAACCAGGTTTCTTGGTTTGTGTCCGTAAGTTTTGTGTTAACAAAATTTATTTTTCAGTATCATCGGGTGCGATCGATGCCTCTACCTCTTGGGAGGAACGGCTTAACATAGAGTCGTGCAGGTGTTCGCTGTGCTGCCTTTCTTGAGCCATTAATTCTCTGGCTTTTTCTTCAGCAATTCCCTCCCCATGTGTTTCTAGCTCGTGGGAGGAACGATTGAGCATAGATTCGTGCAAGTGTTCGCTATGCTGCCTTTCTCGTGCAATTAGTTGTCTAGCTTTTTCTTCGGCGTTCATGAGTAATTTCTCCCATTGCGGTTTAGAATCGATTCTTATATTAAGATGCCACAATTCGAGGGTAAATGTAGCCAAATTAACATAAAATTTTACAAATAATTGTAGAAAAAAATGTAGAAAAAAAATTGAGTTTACTGGCGGTGGGTATCGGGATCGGTGGTAGCCGAGCTAATTATTGCCAGACGCCGGAAAAGATATTCTTGACTGCGATCGCAATTCGATTTAAGTCTTCTTTCAGCAGCGGCGGCCAAGAAACTCCTCTGCGGAGTCCAGCTTCAAATTGCTGCAAACCTTCTACTGACAGTAAATGCAGTGCCGAGATTAATTGTCGATCGAGCATTGGAGATTCTTGCAGCCCCTCAAACAATATTTTTAAAGCTAATAAAATCGATGTCACCTGTCCGGGTACGGGCGGTTGACCTTGTTTGAGACGCATCAGGAAGGCGTCGGGATTTTTCTTGGTTTCCAGGGCGGTTCCTTGGTCGATCAGAAAACTGCGGGCTGTTTTGTAATCCATTTGACGT
Source organism: Microcoleus sp. D2_18a_D3 (assembly GCF_036702455.1). NCBI lineage: Bacteria > Bacillati > Cyanobacteriota > Cyanophyceae > Oscillatoriales > Microcoleaceae > Microcoleus > Microcoleus sp. D2_18a_D3. Next base: position 110,151 of record NZ_JAUBTK010000012.1, on the reverse strand, counting down.
GCGATCGATCTCCTGCAATTAATTAGCTGGCATTATATCACTTTTTGTCGCGCTCAATTTGGTAATATATTTCCATACAGCCTACACTACAGCTACTCGTGAGGTGCGCCCACAAGCACGCTACAGCTACTGATTAGAGGCGTAGCATTCATCCCACAGTCGCCTTGAGCGAAGTGAAACGGACAGGGAAAAATAAAACAATGGCAAAACACCAAAGAAATAGCAGAAAATCCAAGATTTATCGCTACTTGTGGCTGCTTTTTTTGTGTCTGAGCTTTCTGTTAGTTCCGCTCAGCAAAAAAATAGTGGCCTCTACGCCATTCCCCCCACCCGCTCCTATTGCAAATAATGCTACTTTTGGAGCGAGGATTCAAAGGACGATGGGGCTACTTGCAGCTAGCACTCCAACAGACCGCCGCCAAGTGCGTATTCTATTCTACGGTCAATCCATCACTCAGCAAGATTGGTGGCAAGATGTAGTGAAGGATTTGAGACAGCGATTTCCCAATGCAGATTTGATTGCTGAAAATCGAGCGCTCGGAGGATTTGCAGCACCGATTTTAATCCGTCCCAGCGAACACGATTTGTATCCTTTTTATCCAGACTTGCTAATTTTTCACGTCTACGGAGGCGATGAAGATTACGAAGCCCTAATTGCCAATGTCCGCAGCCGCACTGCTAGCGAAATACTCTTGCATTCAGACCACATCGACTGGATGCCGACAGGCAACAGCGACGATCCAAATTCAGTCAGCAGATACGAATGGCACAACACTCATTCTACTAAATGGCTGCCGGAGTTAGCCGATAAATACGGCTGCGAAATCGCAGAAATTCGCGAACCTTGGCGCAGGTATTTGAAAGACAATCGCTTGCAGCCACAACAGCTATTGAGCGACAGCATTCACCTCAACGATTGGGGAAACTTTCTCCTAGCTGCTCTCATAAAACCGTACCTGCGGTACAACCCAAATTCTCCTCAACCGCCGCAGGATTTAGTGAAAACCTATACAGTTGGCAGCGATGTTAAATGGCAAGATGGCAAGTTGGTTTTAGAATTTGAAGGAAATAGAATAGATGCGATCGCCGATAAAACCTTCAACGGCAAGGCAATTTCTGCTAAAATTGCGATCGACGGCAAAAAACCCTCAGAATTTCCTGAACTTTACAGCATCACCAGACCCAGCGTTAGTCTTGGCGTCGGTTTGCCGGCCATCATCCAAATATCCAGTCAAAAACCGCTAATCATGGAAGATTGGAAAGCCGTGATTACTGAGATTAACAGCGACGCCAGCAAGTTTAAATTTGACGTTGTAGGTTCTAAAACAGGTTACGACGGCAGCGGTACAAACGACCAAATGTTTGTCTCAAACTCGGGCCGCGTCGTGATTGAACCGAGAAACTGGTGGCTGCAAAAAGCCTATGAACACTCTAAAAAACCGACGCCTAAAGGCTTTGAGATTTCCTGGCAGGTGCGACCAATGTTTGTTGATTCATACGTTCGGCCAAACATTGCAGATTCAAGCCGCGAGTATTCTACAACATTGGCTCAGAATTTGAGCAACTCCAAACACACCCTCGAAATCGTCCCCGAAACAGATGGGAAAGTTCCTATTCAGGCAATTCGAGTGTATCGCCCTCCTTTCTCCAATCTAAAATCTCAATTTGAGAGTTTTAAACCGCAGATATCAGCGGATGAACACGGATGAACGCTGATGCAATTTTATCAGCGTTTATTTGCGTTCATCTACGGTTTAAAAAATCTTCATGTTATTTTATAGCAATCCTAATGGCACTCGGGTTGATGATTGTTCAAACCCTTAATAATTAAGCATCTTGACTCCTGACTCCTGCTAAGTAGGTGTGCAGAATTAATTACACAATATTTCTACTGAAACCCTTGCCTAGCAAGGAGTCTTTATGTAATTAATTTTGTGTGGTTACTTATAATCGCCAAGATTATCAACTTCTAGGAATTCCTAACTCGTGAAACATCAACAGCGATAAACATAAATCCGCCACAAAAATCAACACCCAAGAAGTTACCACCGCCGCCGTTGCAGCTTGGCCTACTCCTTTCCCTCCGCCCACCGTTGTCAATCCCCAACCGCAACCGACAAGGGCAATTATTAACCCAAAAATAAAACTTTTAATCACCACATTTACTAAATCCCAAGGCCCCAAGAAAGTTCGCACCGATTCCAAAAATACCGACGGTTCCAAATTATAAAAATGAACCGCTACAAATAGCCCGCCCAAAATTCCCACCGCTACCGAAAAAATTGTTAAAATCGGCAGCATGATGCAGCAAGCTATCACCCTCGGCACTACTAAATAATCAACCGGATTTGTTCTTAACATATACAGGGCGTCTATTTGTTCCGTCACCTGCATTTCTCCTATCTCCGCCGCAAAGGCCGAACCTACTTGTCCCGCCACCACGCCGGCCGTTAAAAGTGGTGCTAATTCGCCACAAAATGCCACAGCAAACGCACCTCCCATCGCCCCAACCGCGCCAAAGCGAACCAATTCTCTGGCTGATTGAAATGTAAAAATCATGCCGCCAAAAAAGGCTATTAGCAGCACGGATCTGAAAGAATCCAAGCCTACTGTTACTAAATGTTCCATGATTTTGCGGCGGTCAATTTTGCCGATTAGTATGCGTAACAGCACTTGGCCGCCCAGGAACAACGTCACGAAAAACCGCTGAAACCACCTGTTATTGAAGGTTTCATCTAAATGTCGATCGCACTTTTCTTGGTATTTTTTAACCAATGACTGAGGACTCGCGATTAATTGCAAACAGGGCGAAGCACTGCCACATAGAGATTTTAGGCAATCCTACAGCAATTATTGCACGATTTGTCAACATATATTTTCAGTCGGCTTGCCCTGCGGTTGGTGTGCTCTACCTTTTTAGACTTTAGATTGGCAGTGATTGATGCTGTGGTAATCATCACTCATTTCCCAATCTAAAATCTAACATCTAAAATCTAAAATCCTAGGACTCCTCCGCAAGTAACAAGTCGATAAACTTATCCAACTGTTCATTATTCTTTTCGGCTTGCTCCTTGCCAATTCTCAGCAGTGCCGATATCTTCTCTTCCGAGGCATCATCAATCGGCAGCGGTTGTTCGTGGATCAAATCGGGAGTAATTCTCAAATATTGATTCGGTCTTTCAACCGCATCATAAATTTGAATTAGTTGATAATTTACAGTTTCAGCAACTCCCGTCATCATGATATTAATCAAAGGCTGAACCCACTCAACTTGACCCCAATTTTTCGCTTCTTCGTAGGGGTATTTTTTCTGAGCTTCTCCTGTCCCCAGCGATAGAATTACCATATCTTTTGCGGTCGGGCCTTTGTCGGAGCGATCGTCGGGAATTCTGAATTTATTTCTAACTTCTGCATAGGCACAAAGTGCGGGATTGTTTGCGAAAACTCCCCCGTCAATTAAAGCGTAGGATTCGTTGGTCAAAGAGCGGATTTTGGTAGGTTCAAAGAAAGTGGGAGCTGCAGATGTGGCTCTGGCGATATCTCTAATAAAATAGTCTTCTGCTGGATGTTCTTTAGCATCTATTTGATCGAAAAAGTGAGCTTTTCTCCTTTCGATGTCGTAACTGGAAATTAAACAAGGTTTCAGCAGTTCGCTGAGTTTGCAATTTCTAAAGTTTTCCAACAAGAATTGTTCTAAGCGCTCGCCGGGATATTTCTCATCTATCAAACCGTCTATAGATCTGAGTTTTTGCCACAATGAACTCTTAAAAACGTCGCGGCCGCTCTGAATCGAAAAATCAAGAGCGTCTTGGGCTGTCCACCGAGGTCTGGTGGGATTTTCGGCATCGGGATACAAATAGATGCAAGTTAAAATGCCTCCCGCACTCGTGCCCGCGATTAAATCAAAATAGTCAGCTATTCTCGCATCGGGGTTGCCGCTTTTCTGTTGCAGCTTTGACTCAATGCTAACTACAACTTGCGCGGCGATAATCCCTCTAATTCCGCCTCCATCTAGGGATAAAATTCTCGTATATTTAGCCATAACTGTTGTCTCTTCTCGCTGTTTGCTTGTTTTATAATATCACATCTGCAAGCCTCAGAATTCATGCACCGCTCAATCTCAAATCCCAAATCTTCAATCTAAATTTAATTGGCGGGCTGCGATCGTATAGCGAAAAATGTATTCTACAATTTCTACGTAATTGTAGGCGGCCGCTGGCGAGTCTGCCCAGACTGTGATGCCGTGATCGCGAATTAATAAAGCGGGTACAGACGCCGCTGAAACGGCAAAAAAGTCGCAAATTTCCTTGGCTATCTTAGGGACTTCCAAATAATTTGTAAAGAGGGGTATCGACACTTGCGGGTTTTCCTCCCACACCCCCAAACCTTTCAGCATTTCGATCGCAGGTAAAGGCACTGCATCTCCTGCTGTTAGCCGAGAAACTAAATTTGCCTCGATCGAGTGAACGTGATAGCAAGCTTTAGCGTTTGGAAAACAATTGTAAACGGCTAAATGAATGCTGGTTTCGGCCGAAGGGCGGCTGTCGGCAACAGGTTGCTCGACAATAGCACAGTCTGAGTTCATTCTGATAAAATCTTCTTTAGTTAACTGCCCTTTCGCGCGGCCGCTAGCAGTAATCCAAAAAGTGCCATCTGGTAAGCGGGCTGAAAGATTGCCAGCAGTCCCAACCATCCAACCGCGATCGTAAAAATGTTTGGCTGCTGCAATTAAATCCGATCTCAAATCGCCACTCATTCTTTACAAATTCCTCAGTTTTTAATCTACTTTTTACGTTAATAGTGACATTTGGCACCATTCTCAAGAACAGGCAAGATGCCTGTTCCACAAAGAGTAAATTTTCTTGTGTGGTGGGCATCCTGCCCGCTCGTGAAGGCTTATTGACAATGGTGCAAGATGTGAGTTAATAGGAATTGCCCTGGCTTATATAAACGTAGGGTGGGCAGTGCACACTTTACCAATACACACATAACTTTTCTTGAGAAAGGCTATAGTTTCAATTCCATTTCTGGGACAAATTTTCCAACACATCAAAAAAATTATCCCATTTAGTATAAGGCTTTTGCTGTTCGTCTAGATACTCGGCAAGCCGATCGCGCGCAAACACCGACGAAGCCTGCAAAGCCATATTAAAATCCGTCAGCGAATCTCCGATTGCCACCTGTTCCTCGGCCGGGTGCTGGCCCATCACCCGCACCTTAGACACCAATTCCTCATCTCCTTCAAACTCAGAATTGACTTGCAAGCGAGGGCCACTAGCGTCCACATCCACAGCGTAAATAACGCTCGCCCGGTGTACCAAATCGCCCATTACCGTCTCTACCATGACCCGAAGACCGCCGGAAACGATCGCAAAATCTACCTTTTTCTCGTCCAAAAAATCCAGCAACTCCAACAATCCCGGCCGCATCAGCTTTCCCCTAGAAAATTCCACAATTTCCCCGTAACGTTCCGAGGGAATAGACTCTAGTAACTGCCGCACTCCCGATCGCAAACTCAGCCTTCTAGCGTATATTTCTGGCATCAGTTGAGACGACAGTTCCGGTGCGAAATACTTGAGCATGGCCACAAAAGTTTCTTCAACAGTTATCGTGCCGTCAAAGTCGCAGAATACCACCCGTTGCTGATTGTTCGGGATTGAAGATTTTTGCTTGTCATCGGTCATTGTCAGTCGCACCTTTTGAGAACGGCAAAAGTTTACACAATTAATCGTACACTGTCGAGCGATCGAGCGCGACTGCCCAAAACTAATAGTGACGCGCTGTTTGTTGGCAATTTACCGCAGGATTTTATTCAGAATCTTCGAGAGAATCTTCATCTTCCAGGGAATCTTCCAGGGAATCTTCGAGAGAATCTTCATCTTCCAGGGAATCTTCTACCTCCTGCTTGTGGTTTTTTGTCTTTTGGGGGTTAGACTTAGCCGGCAAACAGATTAAATTATCATCTTCAGTATTAATCAAACCTTTCGATCGCAACTTACCCATCAGTCGCGTCACCGTCACCCGCGTTGAGCCAATTGCGCTGCCAATTTGAGCGTGAGTCAAGGCCCAAGGCAGTCGGTAGCCCCGAACCACATCCGGTTCGTCGTCACCTACGTAAGGTTCGCCGAACTCCTCGATCAACAAAGTGAGAAATCCCAACAGTCGGTCGATCGTCCGGCGCTGTCCCAAAGTGCTCAGCCAGAGAAGTTTCCGCTGATGTTGGTAGCGAAACGCATCCAAAATTTCTCTACGAAAGTGAGGCCAATTATCTAAGTCGTGCCAATACATCCACACTACGTGAGTTTGATCGGCATGAGCGTAAGCTTGGAGAGTAAACGGAGACTGAGCAACCAGTTCAAAGGGCTGGCCGGCGCCGACGAAGCCCAAAAAAGCTTCTTCTGTAGTTTTGTCAGCGGATTTCGACTTCGCCGCCGCAGCGCTAACTTGAGCGCTACCTACGAGTCGCACAGAACCTTTCTGGACTAAATACAGCAGTCCGGGTCTTGCGGGAATCCGCTCGTCTTTGCTAAAAGTCCGGCAGCGGTAGTGTTCCTGGGCCCAGTCGATAATTCGCTGCCAAGTGATAAACGGTCGATCGATAGTCTCTACAGGTGTGGAAGTTGATTGCATAAGTGAGGCTCTGGGATATATTTAAGAGTGAGAAAAACAGCTTCTGCCAGCAGTGCGATACAAAGTGAGACAACCAACCCCCGATCGAGCTTGCACGCTTCTTAACTGTGCTGACTTTTCTTAGTTTTACCGAAAAATTCAATGTAGCAAAAAATACATCAAAATGGTAGAGTTCAGCAAAAAATTTGTCGTAAATTATTGTATATTTAGCCCAAAAATCGCTAGAAAGCCTATTAATTCGATGTAGCCCCGATCGGGGGAGCCGATCGACTATCTCTGACATCAGCAGTTTAACGTACAAGAAAAGTGCAAGCGGTAACAGGCGACCGTTGCTCTTACGGTAGGATGAGCCGATATGGATACAGCAAATATCTCGCAGTGCCCGGAAGTTACAGTGAAGTGTTTCTTGCTTTCAAGGTTCCAAAGCGCGATCGGCCAGCAAGAGAGACTAGGGGAAATTCCGTTAAATCTCACATCTTGCACCATTCTCAAGAACGGG